>NZ_SOFA01000024.1:0-157829 GCF_004402835.1 Cryobacterium sp. Sr3
GCTGCGGGCGGCCGAGGGCGCGGCCGGCCAGGTGCGGCGTCTCGACGCGGAGCTGGAGGTGGCGCACCGGGCCGACGCGGTCGCCGCCGGCGAGAACGCGGCGGCGGCGGTGCGCTACCAGACCCTTGTGGACCGGCGGCTGGCCGGCCACGCCGTCGAGTTGGCCTCGCACCTCGTGCCGGGGGAGCCGTGCGAGGTGTGCGGCTCGACCGCGCATCCGGCTCCCGCCACCGGCGATGAAGAACCGGTCACCGAAGCCGACATCGTGGCGGCACGGGCATGCCTGAAGCAGGCGCAGACCCGACTCGATCAGACGCACGTCGCCGCAGGCACCGTGGCCACCGATCTGGCCGAGGCCCGGGCCCGGGCCGGGGAGCGCACCATCGACGAAATCGTCGCCGAAATGGCCGCGTCCGAGGTGGCCCTCGCCGCGGCCGTGAACGCGGGCGTGCGGGCGGCAGCGCTCGGCCTCGACAAGAGCCGGCTGCGGGCCGAACTCGACGAGGCCGGCCGTGCCCTGGCAGGCCTCTGCTCCGCCCGCGATGTGGCGGCCGTGCAGCTTGCCGAGCGCCGCAGCGCCCGACAGGCCATCGACGACCGAGTGTCCGCCCAGCGCGGCGACTTCGCCTCGGTGGGCCACCGGGTCGATCGGCTGCGGGCAGAGCTGGCCTCCGCGCGGGCCCTCGGCGAGGCCCTCGACCACAGCCGTGAGCGCCGGAGCCTGCGGAACGCCGCCGGCGCATCCGTTCAGGCTCAGCTGGACCGCGAAGGTTTCGTCGACGAGCAGGACGTGGCCGCCGCCCACCAGAACGACGCCGACGTGCGGCAGCTGGAAGAGCTGATCCGCGGCCACGACGATTCGCGCGCGGCGGCGCGCTCGGTGCTGGCTGAACCGGCACTCACGGGTCTTCCCGCCGGCCTGACCGACGTCGGTCCGGCCCGGGAAACCCTGGTGACGGCGGCGGCGGAACGGGATGCGGCGCTGGCCGAACGCGGCTCCCTGGGGGAGCGGGTGGCCGTCATGACCGGCCTGGTCACGGATGCCCGCGTGCACTTCGACGCCGGCGCGGAGCTTCTGTCCACGCAGACGCAGGTTAGGGAGTTGGCGGCGGCCGTGCACGGCGACGAACCCAACACGAAACGGATGCGCCTGGAGACCTACGTTCTCGCCGCGCAGCTCGAGCAGATCATTGCAGCGGCCAACAACCGGCTACGCACCATGACCGGGGGCCGCTACACCCTCGAACACGACGACTCGGTGCAGTTCCGTGGTGGCCAGTCCGGGCTCGGGCTGATGATCCGGGACGCGCACACCGGGCGGGCCCGCCCCACCCAGTCGCTCTCCGGCGGCGAGACGTTCCTGGCGTCATTGGCCCTCGCCCTCGGGCTGGCGGAAATCGTGTCGAACCAGGCCGGCGGCATCGCCCTCGACACCCTGTTCGTCGACGAGGGCTTCGGGTCCCTCGACGGCGCCACCCTGGAAACCGCGATGAGCACCCTGGACGGTCTCCGCTCCGGCGGCCGCACCATCGGTCTGATCAGCCATGTCGACTCCATGAAGGAGCAGATCCCGGCCAAGCTGGTCATCACCGTCACCGACCAGGGCTTCAGCGAGATCGACGAGGTCCTCGTGTCGGTGTAGCCGGGCTGTGCCGGTTCGTGCTGTGCCGGCGCGGGACTAGTCCAGACCGGGCGTGGCCGAGTAGGCAGGCTGGCCGGGGCAGGTCGCGAGCACGCGCACCATGGCGTCGTGCTCGGCCGGGGCCACCCATAGGCCGTAGGTGGCCTTCACGGAGATCTGGCGGGCCACATATTCGCAGCGGAACGACTTCTCCGCGGGTAGCCAGGTGGCGGCGTCCCCGTCGCCCTTCTGCGAGTTGGAGACACCGTCGGAGGCCAGCAGGTTCAGCGGGTCGTTGGCCAGGGCGATCCGCTCTTCCCGGGTCAGTTGTGCGGCGCCGGTTTGCCAGGCGTTCGACAAAGCGACCAGATGGTCGATCTGCACGAGCATCGAGGTGGTCTCGCCGCGCTCGAACGACACCGATTCGCCCGTGTACGGCGCCAGCAGCTGGCCGCTCAAGACCCGGCAGGACGCGTCGGTCACGATCGCGGCCAGGTCGCGGGCCAGGATATCGTTGCGGGTGTCGCAGCCGTTGTCGTCCACGTCGCGCCAGGCGGAGCCGAACTCGCCGGTGCGGTCGTAGCCGGTCTTCGCGGCCTTGCCCTTGACCGGCAGGGTGGCGAGCAGGTCGGCCGCGTCGCCGGTCACCGGGGCCGCGGCCGTGGATCCGACCGGGAAGGGAACGGATGTCTCGCCCGGTGTGACGCCGGGCACGCCGACCACGATCGCCCAGACCAAAGCCAGGAGCGGCAGGACCACCATCAGGGCGGTGACGGGCCGTCGCCTGGAACGCCGGCTGCGGGTTGACGCAGGCTTGCGAGATGCGTGTGGCATGGTGCTCCCAGGGTCGGCTTTCGACCCTACCGGGCGGCAATAATGACGTATGACCAAAAACTGGACCCCGCTCGCCGCCGTCTACCTGGCGCTCAGCCTCGGCGGCCTCGTGGGCACCTGGACCTTCAACCTGCTGGCGATCGTGCAGCTACGCGACTTCGTCGGTGACTGGGTGAACAGCGGTCCGGCGGTGTCGTCACTGACCGTCGACCTGCTGGTGGTGGCGGTGGCCGGCAGCATCCTGATCATCGTCGAGGCCAGGCGGATCGGGATGAAGCGGGGTTGGCTCTACGTGGTGCTCTCGGGTCTGACAGCCTTCGCCTTCACCTTCCCGCTTTTCCTCGCAATGCGGGAACGCACGCTGCAGGCGCAGCGGGTGCGGCCGGCGTCTGCCGGAGCCCGGACCCGCTAGGCGCCAGCCAGGCGGACCAGCCAGGCGGTCTCGAACCAATTCGACGGAGATTTTGCTCAAAACCGGCCCCAAACATCCGTTTCAGCCCGAAATGCTCAAAATCTCCGTCGAATTCGTTAGGCCGCACTCAGCTAGTTGGTGTCGGCGGACCGCGCCCTCGTCGAGGGGCGCTTTGCCGCCGGCTTGCGTGGTGTCTTCGCGGCGGGCTTGGCGGCCGTCTTCGACGTCGGCTTTGCCGTAGCCTGCGTGGCGGCCAGCTTCGCCTGGCGTGATTTCAACTTCGGCTTCGGCTCCGTGATCCGCAGCACCTTGCCGCCCGTGTTGAGCACATTGTGCCGCGCGCCGGCGGGCACGACCATGGCCGAGTTCTTCCTCATCTTCGTCTTGGTGCCGTCGATCCAGATCTCGCCCTTGCCCTTCTCCACCCGAAAGTACTGGTCTCGATCCGGGTGCACCTCTTTCCCCGATGTCCTCGCCCGGCTCCAGCGCCATCACGACCAGCTGCAGCCCCGGGCGGTGTACAGCACCTGGCGGAAATTCGAGTTGCGGATGGCCGCGTCCTCGATCTTGTCGACAAAACCCGTCATGGGATCCTCCGTTGTTCCAGTGCGCGGTAGTCGCGGCGGCGGAAGTGCTCAACCGCCGCAGTCAACCCCGCTGTTTGCGCCAAAGGGTGAAGTATGCTTCACTTATTTTCGGAGGGGAGTAATCCCCAGCGTGTGGTCGTCATTACGGTTCCGTCATCGGAGCCCGGCCACAGGGACCCGATCCGGGTTGGACCAGACCTCCAGTCGAAAAAGTGACTGGAAGGCATTCCCCATGGACGTTCCCCTCTACGCCTGGCTGGCGGTGTTCGGCATCATCGCCGTCATGCTCGCCGTCGACCTGTTCGCCCATCGCAAGGCCCATGTGATCGGAGTGCGCGAAGCCGCGATCTGGTCCGTGATCTGGGTGCTCATCGGCATCTCCTTCGGCGTCGTGATCTGGGTGACGGCCGGGGCCGAGTTCGGGCAGCAGTATTACGCGGGCTACCTGATCGAGAAGTCCCTCGCGGTCGACAACGTCTTCGTCTGGGCGATCATCTTCGCCGCTTTCGCGGTGCCGCGCCAGTACCAGCACCGGGTGCTGTTCCTCGGCGTTCTCGGTGCGCTCGTGCTGCGCGGCATCTTCATCGCCGCGGGCGCCGTGTTGATCGAGAACTTCTCCTGGATTCTCTACGTGTTCGCTGCGTTCCTGATCTTCACGGGCTACCGCATGATCCGCACCCGCAACGAGCACGCGCACCCCGAGAAATCCCAAGTGCTGCGCCTCTTCCGCCGCTTCATCCCGATGACCGAGACGTTCCACGGCCAGCGCTTACTCGTGCGCAAGAACGGCATTCTGCTCGCCACACCGCTGCTGGCGGTTCTCGTGCTCGTCGAGGTGACGGATGTCGTGTTCGCCGTGGACTCCATCCCGGCCATCTTCGCGGTCACCAGTGAACCGTTCATCGTCTTCACCGCCAACGCCTTTGCAATCCTCGGCCTCCGGGCGATGTACTTCCTGCTCGCCGACCTCATGCACCGATTCGTCTACCTGAAGATTGGTCTTTCGCTGGTGCTGATCTGGGTGGGCGTCAAGATGCTGCTGCTCGACGTCTTCTACATCCCGACGACCGTTTCCCTATCTGTGATCGCGCTGATCATCGCGGTGTCGGTCATGCTCAGCCTCCGGGCCACGCGGGGCCAGGGGCGGCGCGAGTTCGAGGCCGCTCCCGTCGGCTCGTTCCGCGAGGCCACCCCTGAGGAACTCGCCCAGATGGAGCCGGTCTGGCGCCGATCGGCCCGCACGCCCGAGCAGAAGGCACAGAATGCCGAGCAGAAGGCCGAACAGAAGGCTGAGCAGAAGAAGGTGAACGAGACCCTCCGATGACCGAGATGCTGCCCGAACCGCCGCCCGTTCCGCCGCCTGGACCGACGGATGCCCCCGGCAAGCCGTGGACGTTCCTCACCCACCACGCGCACCTGCTCCTGGCTATCGCGGGGAACCCCGATGCGCGGGTGCAGGAGCTCGCCGACACGGTAGGGGTGTCAACCCGGGCGGCGCTGAGCATCATGGCGGACCTGGTCAAGGCCGGCTACATCCGCCGCGAACGGGTGGGGCGGCGCAATCACTACAGCATCGAGCGGAACCGGCCGCTCCGGCATCCGTCGACCGCGGCGCACAGCGTCGACGAGATGATCGCCGCGTTCAGCACATTCGCGCCGCCGCCGCGATCGGTCTGACCGCGACAGCGGATCAGGCCACGGGTTCGGTCGTCAAAACCTGTGGCCGGAGGCGGCTCGCGGCGATTGCGGCCGCGGCGAGACCGGTGATGAAGGTCGCGATGCCGAGCACGTAGAAGATCACGGTCACGTAGCCGCCCGGCTGGGCCGGTTCGAGGAAGGGATAGGTGTAGAAGCCGGTCAGGGTGCCCCGCACCACGGCGTAAGCCACCCAAACCAGCGGGTAGATCAGGGCCACACCGAGGCGCTTCCAGGCCAGGGCCGGGCGCCCCGGCGAGAGGATCCAGTCCAGCGCGATGAAGATCGGCGCCCAGACGTGCAACACCTCGTTGGGCCAGCCGACACCGATGAAGCCATCGGAGACGACGTTGCGCAGCAGCGCGTTGTAGACGACCCCGGTGACGACCGCGTAGGTGAGTACCGACATTCGCACCACGGTGAGGAGTTGGGAATCCGTGCTTCGGCGAAGGGCGAGGGAACCTCCCACGAGCAGCACGACCACGTTCATCAGGCTCGACTGGATGGTGAAGTAGCCGAAATACTCGGTCGCCACGAAGGCGTCGTTCCAGAGCTGGTCGGTGATCTGCGTAGTGATGCTCGCGAGGAGTAGCAGTCCCATGCCGATCCGCAGCAGACCGGAAAGCTGCCGGAAGGTGGAGGGCGATGCTGAGTCGGAGCCCACCGGAGAGATCGCTGTTGAAGTCACTGGAAAAGAATAGTGCGGACGAGCTGGGGATTTAGCAAGGCAGGCCGCTTGCCCGGAAGGGGGTCAGCAGCAGAGGCAGGATACTGTTGACGTTCATGCTTATTTAGTTCCTCTTATGAGTAGGCTCACGCTGAAATTCTCGCTGAGGACACGACAGGAAGGTCACAGTTGCTGGAAGTAACTGCGCTCCGCTGGACGCTCACCATCGCCGTCATTCTGGGTCTGCTCGCGTTGGATCTGGGTTTGGCCATCGCCCGGCCGCACGTCGTCAAGTTTCGGGAGGCCGCACTCTCGTCGGTGCTGTACATCGCGGTCGCGATCCTGTTCGGTCTCGTTTTCGCGGCGCAGGTGGGCTGGGGGTTCGGCGCGGAATACTTCGCCGGGTACATCGTTGAGAAGAGCCTGTCCATCGACAACCTCTTCGTCTTCGTGATCATCATGTCGACCTTCGCGGTCCCGGAAAAATACCAGCAGAAAGTTCTCATCTTCGGGATCCTGCTGGCACTCATTCTGCGGGCGATCTTCATTGCACTGGGTTCCGCCCTGCTTTCGCTGTTCTCATTCATGTTCCTGATCTTCGGTCTGGTGCTGATCTTCACAGCCGTACAGCTCTTCCGGCACCGTAACGTCGACCCTGACGTGCAAGACAACGTACTGGTCCGGGTGGCCCGTCGGGGCCTGACCGTTACCGACGACTATGTCGACGGTCGTATGTTCACGCGGAGCGCCGGCCGCCGCGCGGTGACACCGCTGTTTATCGTGCTGATAGCGATCGGCAGCACCGATCTCCTGTTCGCACTCGATTCGATCCCGGCGATCTTCGGAATCACCGATGAGGCGTACATCGTCTTCACCGCCAACGCCTTCGCGCTGCTCGGGCTCCGGGCGCTCTTCTTCCTCGTCAAGGGGCTCCTCGACCGGCTGGTCTACCTGTCGACCGGCCTGTCCCTCATCCTGGCCTTCATCGGTGTGAAACTCGTTCTGCATTGGGCACACGGCCTTGATGGCCGAGTGCCGGAGATCAGCACGAATCTCAGCCTGATCGTCATCGGTGTGGTCTTGACCGTGACCACGGTCGCCAGCCTGATCAAGACACGCCAGGATCCCACGGTGCGAGCTCATGCCGGCTCACTCCGGGCAGCGGATCATTCCGAGACTGAACCAGCGGATCAGCCCGACTCCGGGCACAAGAGTTGATGGGCAGGTGAGGGGCTGAGCCGCTGCCCGGCGAGGTCGGCCCCACGCCTGGATGTGCACCTAGAAGGGGAACAGCAGCCGGTGCAGGAACTGCCGGGTGCGTTCCTCCTTCGGGTGGCGCAGCAGCTGATTCGGGTCGCCATGCTCGACGATCCGGCCACCGTCGACGAAGGCCACCTCGGTGGCTACCTCGCGCGCGAATTCGAGTTCGTGGGTCACGATCACCATGCTCCAGCCCTCCACCGCCAGTTCCTTGATCAGGCGCAGAACATCGCCCACGAGTTCCGGGTCGAGGGATGACGTGGGCTCGTCGAAGAGCAGCAGCTGCGGGCGCAGGGCGAGCGCGCGCACGATGCCCACACGCTGCTGCTGGCCGCCGGAGAGCTCGAACGGGTAGCTGTCCTTCTTGGCGCTGAGGCCCACGCGGTCGAGCAACGCGAGCGCCTCCGCTTCGACCTCCGCCTTCGGGCGGCGCTGCACCACCACGGGCCCCTCCAGCACGTTCTCCAGTACGGTCTTGTGCGGGAACAGGTTGTAGTGCTGGAAGACCATGGCCGACCGGTCGCGCAGAGCCGCACGCTGACTCTTCCCCGGTATGGCTGCGAAGTCGACCGACAGTTCGTCGGCCACGTCGATCGTTCCGCCGTTGGCCAGTTCCAGGCCGTTCAGGCAGCGCAGGATGGTGGTCTTGCCGGAACCGGAGGGTCCGATCAGGGCGAGCACGTGGCCGCGACCCACCGTCAGGTCGATGGATTGCAACACCTGGTTGGCGCCGAAACTCTTCTGGAGCCCGCGCACGCGGAGCAGGGCGTCGGAGGTCGCCGCGGCATCCGGGGCCGTCGGTTCGGTCGGATCAATCGGATCAGTGGGGGACATAGCGGTCCAATCGCTTCTCGAGAACGCTCTGCACCGAGGACAGGCCCAGGCAGATCACCCAGTAGACCAGGGCGGCTTCGAGGTAGAGCAGCATGAATTCCTGGCTGAAGGCGGCCACCTGCTGTGCTTCGCGGAACAGCTCCGTGACCAGGATCAGCGAGGCGAGGGAGGTGTCCTTGACCAGGCTGATGAAGGTGTTCGACAGGGGCGGAACCGAGACACGGGCGGCCTGCGGCAGGATGATCCGGGTCAGCGCGCGACGGTGCGACATGCCGATCATGTAGGCCGCCTCCCATTGTCCCTTGGGCACCGAGAGGATGGCAGCCCGAATCACTTCGGCGGCGTAGCCGCCGACGTTGAGCGAGAACGCCATCACAGCGCTCGGCCACGGATCGATCAGGATGCCCAGCGACGGCAGGCCGTAGAAGATCACGAACAACTGGACCAACAGTGGGGTACCGCGCACGATCGAGATGTAGACCCGGGCGATGCCGGACACCCACCGGCGCCGGGAGAGGCGCATCAACGCCAGCCCGAGCGCGAGCGCCAGACCGATCGTGAACGAGGCGAGCGCCAGCGGGATGGTGCCGAGAATCGCCCCCTGCACGATGGGACCGAGCGAGGTCCAGAACAGGTCCCAGGCGGATTGGTTCATGGCTGGACGGGGTTACTGGGAAACGTCGGACCCGAAGTACTTCTCCGAGATCGACGTCAGGGTGCCGGCGGCGGCGAGCTTCTCGAGGGCCGCGTCGACGGCGTCCGTCAGCTCCGTGCTTCCCTTGACGAAAGCGAACGAGGTTGCGGACTTCTCGTCGGTGTTCGCGGCGACCTTGAGCCCGGTGGCGCCGGTCTGCTTCTGGTAGTCGAGGAAGGTAAGGTTGTCGTTCACGGTCGCGTCGACGCGGCCCTGTTCGACCAGGGCGACCGACTGGGCCCAGCCCTCGACGGCCTGCACACGTGCGCCGCTCTCGGTGGCGAGGGTGTTCCAGTTGCTGGTGAGCGACTGGGCGGTGGTCTTGCCGGCCAGGGTCTCGAAGGAGGTGATCGAGGTGTTGTCGCTCTTGACCACGATCACGCCGGTCGAGAACGTGTAGGGGGTCGAGAAGTTGTACTTGGCGACGCGTTCCGGGGTGGCCGTGACCTGGTTGGCGATGACGTCGAAGCGGCCGGCCTCGAGGCCGGCGAAGATGCCGTCCCACTGGGTTTCCTCGAACTTGGCCGTGACTCCGAGCTCGGCTGCGACGGCCTCGATGATCTCGACGTCGTAGCCGGCCAGTGCGCCGGAGCCACCCTCGTGGAAGGTGAACGGGCGGTACGTGCCCTCGGTGCCGATGGTGAGCACGCCCGCGTCTCTGACGGAGGACAGCGAGGTGTCGGCGCCGGTGGTGGTTGCGTCGTCGGTGTCGGTGCTCGCGGAGCAGCCGGCCAGCGACACGGTGAGCGCTGTGAGTAATACCGCCGACAGGATCTTGAGCTTCATTTTTCTGGCCTAACCGAGGTTGCAGGTGCGTATTCATCGCCGAAAAGCGATGTCTGAAGACTAACAAGGAGTGCGCCCCGGTAAGTATTCCCGTGACGCGCCGCGTCACACACCGGTTAGGCCCCGGTCAATGGCCTTGCCGGGGATTTTGGGCCGGAATAGGCTGCGCTCATCCCGTGCACCCGACGTTCGTTCTCGGATGTGCAGGTACTCCGGTCCTTACCCGACCCGAATCGGCCCGACCCGAAGGAGCCTGCAATGAAGCTGACTGCCGACCAACACGACCGATCAGCAGCGGTGCTGCTGGGCATGGCCTGCGGGGACGCGCTCGGGGCCGGCTACGAGTTTGCCGGGCCGCTACCGGAAACCACCCCGGTCAGCATGCGCGGCGGCGGCGGCTTCCACTGGGTACCCGGCGAGTGGACCGACTACACGGCCATGGCGGTGCCGCTCGCGATCGCCGCGGCGGAGGGCGGGGATCTCAGAGACGACTCGGTCCTCGACATCGTCGTGGCCCACTGGGTGGCCTGGGCGAAATCGGCACCGTACGCGGGCGTGCAGTTGGGGGCGGTGCTCTCGGGCAGCGAGCCGAACGCCGACTCCGTGCGTCGCGGGGCGAGGGAGCAGCATGATCGCAACGGGCGCAGCGCCGGCAACGGATCGCTCCTGAGAACCGCGCCGGTGGCGCTGGCGTTCCTCGGCGATCCGGTCGCCCTGGCCGAGGCCGCGCGCCTGGTCAGCGAGCTGACGCACCGTGAAACCGAGGCAGGCGATGCCTGCGTGCTGTTCGGGCTCGCTTTGCGGCACGCCGTGCTCGAGGGCGAACTCGACATTCGGGTGGGCCTGTCCGCCCTGACGAGCGAGCGCCGCGCGGACTGGTCGACCCGGTTCGACGATGCCGAGCGTGAACGGCCCGCGGATTTCCCGGGTAACGGCTGGGTCGTGCAGACCCTGCAGGCTGCCTGGTCGGCGATCACGTACGCCCGGGGAACGGATGCCGGCCAGGTGCGTCGCGCCATCGAAGTCGCGGCGCGCGGCGGCGGCGACACCGACGCCGTAGCAGGTGTCGCTGGCGCGCTGACCGCCGCCCGCTGGGGGCTGGAAGCTGTGCCAACAACCTGGCGCCACCTGGTGCAGGGCTGGCCGGGGCTGCGCGGCGTTGACCTGGTGCGCCTGTCCATGCAGTCAGCCCACTGCGGAACGGTCGGGGGAGTCCGGGCCGACGAGGTCGGCTTGCAGCGCACGGTCAAGCTGCGCGCGCTGCGTTGACGTCAGGGCGAAAGCTTCAGTTCTCCGGCAGCTCAGGACTTCAACGCCAACGCGAACGGCAGCACGGCCGCCACCCCCTGGCGACGCAGTAGGCGGCCCGCAACCGTGAGCGTCCAGCGGCTGTCGGCGAGGTCATCGACGAGCAGGATCGGTCGGCCCTGCACCGTGTCGAGGGCCGCGGCCAGCTTCGGTCCCACCGCGAAACGGTCCCAGACGTTGGAGAGCCGGTAGGCGCTGTTGCCGCCCGCCGTGCCGGTGGGGCCGCCGTTCACGAGGTCGAGCGAGCCGAGCCAGGGCAGGCGGCCGGCCTCGGCGAACGCCCGAGCCACCGATCCGACCAGCAACGGATGCCGCCGCGAGGGCACGCTCACCACCGCGGCCGGCCGTTCGTCCCAGCCCCACTCCACCAGCACGCGGATGCAGGCCTGGATCAGGGCTGGGCTCGCCGGGGCATCCGTGGACGGCGCGTCGGAGGACTGGGTGGCGAACAGGTCGCGTAGCGGGCCGCCCCAGCCCAGATCGGTGAGGCGGGCGAGGGCGCGGCCGGGCAGCATCCGTTCGCCGGTCGGGATGTTGCCGCGCACGTTCACGCCCAGGCTCGCCACCCCGGTGGGCCACTGCGCGCGCGGCTCGAGAGCCACGCCGACCCGGTCGAGGGCTCGGGCGGCGGCCGAGGTCATCTCGGGCCGCACGTCGCCGGGGAACCAGGCCGTGGTGCAGTTGTCGCAGCGGCCGCAGGCCACCGCGGTGTCGTCGTCGAGCGCGCGCTGCAAGAATTCCATCCGACAGCCGGTGGTGCGCTCGTAGTCGAGCATCGCCTGCTGCTCGCTCACCCGGGCGGCGGCGATGCGTTCGTAGCGTTCCCGGTCGTAGAACCAGGGCCGGCCGGTGGACACCCAGCCGCCGGTGACGCGGCGCACGGCGCCGTCGACGTCGAGCACCTTCAGCAGCAGCTCGAGCGGGCTGCGCTTGAGGTCGACGCGGGCCTCGAGCGCCGGTGTGGACAGCGGGGCCAATCCGTGCTCCGTGAGCGCCCCGATCACGGCTTCCGCCTTGTGCTGGCTGGGCATCGAGGAGGTGGCGAAGTACTGCCAGATGTCTTCGTCTTCGACTCCGGGCAGCAGCAGCACGTCGGCGTTCTCGGTGGCGCGGCCGGCGCGGCCGACCTGCTGGTAGTAGGCCACGGGGGAGGAGGGGGCACCCAGGTGCAACACGAAGCCGAGGTCGGGCTTGTCGAACCCCATGCCCAGGGCGCTGGTGGCGATGAGGGCCTTGACCTTGTTGCGCTTGAGCATGCCCTCGGACTCTTCCCGCTCCGCGGTGTCGGTCTGCCCGGTATAGGCGCGCACCGGGTGCCCGGCCTCCCGCAGCAGACGTGCGGTGTCTTCCGCCGCCGAGACGGTGAGGGTGTAGATGATGCCGCTACCGGGCAGCTCGTCGATGTGGCTGAGCAGCCAGGCCAGCCGGGTGCGCGAGTCGGGCAGGCGCAGTACGCCGAGGCGCAGGGATGCCCGGGCGAGCGGGCCGCGGATGGTGACCACCTCAGCGCTTGCCACGCCGGTTGCGCCGTTCGCGACCGTCGCGCCGGTCGAGACCAGCTGTGCCGCGACATCCGTCACCACGCGGCTGTTCGCCGTGGCCGTGGTCGCCAGCACCGGCACCCCGGCGGGCATCTGGGCGATCAGGTCGCGCAGGCGCCGATAGTCGGGCCGGAAATCGTGGCCCCAGTCGGAGATGCAGTGGGCCTCGTCGACGACGAGCAGGCCCACCCGGGCGAGGAGCGCGGGGAGCTGCTCGTCGCGGAACTTCGGGTTGTTGAGTCGCTCCGGCGACACCAGCAGCACATCGACCTCGTCGTCGATCAGCTGCTGCTGCACCTCTGCCCACTCGTGCGGGTTGGAGGAGTTGATCGACACGGCGCGCACCCCGGCCCGGGCTGCCGCGGCCACCTGGTCGCGCATCAGGGCGAGCAGCGGCGACACCAGGATGGTGGGGCCGGCTCCCTGGCGGCGCAGCAGCAGCGTGGCGACGAAGTAGACGGCCGACTTGCCCCACCCGGTGCGTTGCACGACCAGGGCCCGTCGGCGCTGGTCGACGAGGGTCTCGATCGCCTCGAACTGTCCCTCGTGGAAGTCGGCGTCGTCACGCCCGACCAGGTTGCGCAGAATCTCGAGGGCGGCGGCGCGGGTGTCGGTCATCCGTCCAGCTTCGCAGATGCTGGTGACAGCGCGCCGGGCGCCAGGCCTCGCGGCGCAGGTTATGGAAGCGGGCGCACGGACGAACGTGCGCCTGCTTCCCCAGGGTGCGCCGCGACGCCGATCCTGCGAGCGCGGCTACAGTGCGTCGAGCCGGGCGGCGACGTCGGCCGGGAAGCCGCCCGTGCCGATCGGGCTCCACCGGCTGGGGGTGATGCGGATCAGGGACTTGTCCTGAAGCGCCATCGCCGCCCGGTACTCGGCCCAGTCGGAGTGCTCGCCGGAGATGCAGCGGAAGTACTCGACCAGCCCGTCGCCGGCCTCGGGCATGTGCAGCACCTCGGCGTCGCCGTCGACCTGGATCCAGCCGCCGTCCCAGTCTTCCGAGAGCACCAGTACGGAGGCAAGCACATTTCGCTCCGCGTTGCGGGTTTTCGCCCGGGCAGGATAGGAGGAGATCACGATTCGGCCGGAGGGGTCGACCCCGCCGGTCACGGGCGAGATCTGCGGGCGGCCGTCGGTGCGGGTGGTGGCCAGCAGCATCCGGTGCCTCGGGCGCACGAAAGCGAGCATCTCGGCGAGGTCGACTGTGGTGGTGGTTGCAATGTCTCTGGCCATGATCCAAGGCTACGGCAGAGCGGATGCCCGACACGATCGGTCGCATCAGGCTCCGCGGCCACACCTCGCTATGCTCGCACCGTGAAGGTCGTCCAGGAACTCGAAACACGCATGCACCCCGACTCCGTCGCCGGGTTCCGCCTGGTGCTCGCGGAGGCACGGGTGACCGACTCCATTCTGCTGCCGGTGCGGGCGATGGAGCGCATGGTGGCGCCCGTGCAGTGGATGCTGCGCCGCGTCGGTGAGCACGGTATCCGTCTGACCCAGGCCGGCTACCTCCCGCCCGCGGTGGTCGTGGAAGCCTCGACCCAGCTCGACTGGGGCTGGCCCGTCACGGCCAGCCGGGAGAGCCACTTCCTGCCTCTGCTGGAGTTGCGCGCACACCTGCGCAGCGTGGGCCTGCTCCGAGTGAGCAAGGGGATGCTGCTGCAGACCAGTCGCGGCCGGGCGCTCGTCGAGGCGCCGCGCGATCTGTGGTGGCATCTGGCCAGAACCGCGCACCAGAGCCGCGACCCGGCCGAGTCCGACGCCACCAGGCTGCTGCTCCTACTCATCGCGCGGCGGGGTTTTGACGAGGCCGAGCTGTTCAAACAGCTGCTGGCCCTCAGTTTGGAGACCATCGGTTGGGTGCGGGCCGACGGTGCCCCGCTCTCCAGTGACGCGGCCTTCAACCTGGTGCTGCCGAAGTGGCGCTTGCTGCGCCGACTCGGTGTGTTCGATGCCGGCACCAGCAGTTACACGCGCTGGATCGTCACGCCCGGTGGGGCCGCGTTCGCCCGGGCGGCCCTGCAGTCCGAGGTCTGAGGCGCGCCGCGGACCACCATGCATGAGGCCGACGGGGAGCACGAATAACGCCTGACCTCGCTACGGGTTGCAATAGTCGCACCATTGCGGGTCGGCGGTGGCCTGGCCACGCGGTATCCGGGTCCTGTGGGTACAGCGTCCGCAGCCGTGGAGGTCCGCGGCGATCAATGCGGTCGCTGATCTACAGTCGGAACAGGGAACGCCGCGTTCGATGTCTACCTGACCGAACCCAGGTGCTTGACACAGGGAGCAGGGTGTAGCGAGGCGACGAGCCATCTGATAACTCAGCCTGCGAATCGTCTCTGCCCGCGCTGGCGATTTGTGCGCTCGGTAGTCCGGCAGAATCGTGACGGTGGACTGGTCCGTCAGAAGCATGTCGACGGTTTCCTCGAGGTCGCTGAGTTGCGTGAAGTTCTTGTAGACAGTCAGGCGATTATCGTTTGTGCTCTGCACGATCACTCCCTGTTCGGGGAATCCCGCGGCTGACGCGAACGCGAGAGCGCTGTCGGCGTTGTCGACGCGTCTGCCTCCAGGCAGCGCGGAGATATTCACGGCGCCCTCGACGAGTTCCAACCCCAGGGTTTTGTCGATGAACAGGAGAATCTCCATGTTTTCAACGAGAGGACCGAATCCGGAGCTGAAGCTGCCTTCGGAGGCAAGTCCAAGAGTGGTGCCGGCGATCTGCATACCCAGTCGCGCTTTGGCGCGGGCTGCCGAGCGGGGGCTGAGGGTGCGTGGGATATCGCCGGCGAAGGTCCCGAACTGGTCAGTGTTCAGGCCCCCCGCAGCGCTGACTGTCGCGCCGAGAATGTCGTGGAATGCCTGTTGGGCGAGGTGCTCCTTGCCGTGCATGGTGGCGAAGGTGATCAGGCGCCCAGCATAGTAGGCGTGGGAGGAAGTCATTGGAAGTAGTCGGGCCTTGAGACGTAGGTCTCGGCGACGAACATGACGCCGCTGGAGGTGTTCAGCAGCTCGCGCACGGCGTTGATGAGTTCGTCGGCTTTGTCGGGGGGCAGCACGGTGATAAGCATGGTGAGGGTGTCGTACTCGTTGAAGAGCAGGGATCCAGAGTGTTGTCCGTGGTGTCCGATGCCGGAGACACCGGAGACGGAGGTGTACCCGGTGGCGCCGGCGGAGGAAACCAGCTCGCGGATGGCGGGGGCGTCGCGCGCAGGCACGACGATCTCCAGTCGGGTCATCTTGGTGAGATTGTTCATGTGTGTGGTCCTTCCATCGGGGTGGCAGTGGCGGCGGGAGTAGCGGTTGCGGTCGCTGTGAAGCCGTAGGCGGTATAGCGGTGCCAGAGGGCAGCGGGGTGATCTCGTGCGGTGAGGGTGATCCAGTCATTGTCGAAAAGATCTCGCAGGACTTGGTTGCGCGAGATGATCTCTCCGATGCGGGCCAGCGGTGCTTCGACAACGACGGTGAGGCGCATCGGCTCATGGAACAGCTCCGTGCCCAGACCCACGGATTGCCACGGCAGGCCGCGGCGGAGGTCGCCGCTGTGGCCCGAGATCACGCCGAGTGTGCCGATGGCGTTGTGGATGGTTTTCGTTCCTGCGCCGAGAGTGTCGGGGTTCAGGGCTGTGAAGTAGTACTGGTGGTTGATCCACTGCGCCACGACAAGGGGGGCGGTCATGATCGTCTCCAGGGCGGCCCCGGTGGGATCCAGTTCGGTGCGGTAAGAGTGCAGGAACACCCGCCGGCCCAAATCAACGTTCCTGGTTATATCGCGGGGTCCGATGATCATGGTGGCGTTTCCCGCCAACCCGAGCTCTGGATACACCTCAGCCCAGTCGTGGGCACGTCCGCGCAGTCGTGCGGGGGAATGCCGGGGTGATGCTCCCGGTAGGTGCCGGGCGCGTTCGGTCACCAATTTGTCCGCCGCGGTGCGCTGAAGCTGCTCGAAGCGGTCTGCCGAACTCGTGTGGCTGTCGGGGATCAGGTGGCGGTCGAGCACGGTGACCATGTCGCTGACGGTGTTGTGTTCGGCGGCCACGAAGAACGTGTCGAAGGGAATCGGCAGCCCGCGGTCGGCGAGCAGCAGTCGCACCTCGGGGGCGTTGAAGATGGCGGCGGCGGCGCGGGCGTTGGCGTGCCCCGGATTACCGCCGCACGCGCCGCAGTCCAGTGCGGACTGGTAGAGGTTGTTCTCCGATTCGGAGCCGTGACCTGCCAAAACGACCAGCGGGGCGAACTGGGACAGGCCCATCATCCGCAAGGCCGTTTCGGCCAGCGTGGCACGCTCGTCCAGCGTGAACGCGTCCGCGATCGTCACGTCACTGCGCAGGTCCCGGGGCGAGAGGGAGAGGGCGCGCACGATCCGTGCGTGGATGCGCGGGGTGAGGGTGCGCAGGATGCTGATGCCGCCGTAGAACCATCCTGCCGTTTCCGCGAACGCGAACGGTGTCGCCGCTGTCGAGTCCGCCGTATGCACGGCATGCCGCAGGGCGTCTCGGAATTTTCCAGCGGCAACGACTCTGTGTGCTTGTTCGTGGTCGACGGGGATCTCGGTGATGTGGTGGCGCGCGCTCAGCAGTGCCGGGAGCGAGTCGATTGCTCCGCGCGCCTGGTAGCGGGCGAACCGGATGGGGACGCCGAAGAAGCCGGCGAAACCGAACGTCTCGACGGAGGAGCTTTCTTCGAGGTGGCGGCGCAACCCCTCGGACCGGGGGTCGATGCACATCACCAACTGCACGTTGCGGCCGTCCCGGGTCTCGACGGTGGAGCGGAGTGCCCCGATCAGGGCGGTGCGGTAGTTCAGTTCGTAGGCTTTCTGCCAGGTGTACCGCTGGTCGGTTATCGGATGGGTGGACAGAACCCGAGCGACCGCGGCGACGTCCTCGCGGCTCGGCCGTGCGGCGGTGAGCGCCTGCGCAACCCGTTCGGCCCGCAACCAGAACGGTGCCGAGGTCAGCGTGGTGTGGTCGCGCTGTGCCGTCTGTGTTGTCTGGTCGGCTGCTGGGGTAATTCCGAGCGCAACCTGGACCGTGAATCGGACGGCCAGGTACGAGGTCAGGTCGATGTCGCCGACCTTCTCGGCCCGCCATTTGATGTGCCCGACCCACCCGGGCAGGTGCCCGAGTGCGGTCCGAAGGGCACGTGGGACGTCGGCCGCCGTGATGCCGAGGCGTTGCAGGGCGTGCGCCAGCGCCGCGTCCGGTTCGGGCGAAAGTGTGGTGAGGGTGCGCCGAACCGTGCGGGGGAGGGACGGATCGAGGCAGGCCAGGGTTCGCCAGGCCCGGTAGAACCCGTCGGCATGGTGCGGCATGGGCCACGCCGGGTCCGGGCACAGATAGCCGGCAACCCAGACGGCCAGGTATTCATCGAGCCACGTCAGCTCCGCCACCGCAACCGGTTCGGGCTCAGGTGCGGCTGCGACCAGGCGCATATCGAGTTCGGCAACCCGGACCGCGGACACGGCTGCGGTGCCGATCCGCAAGCGCCGGTCGGCCAGCTGGGGGATACGTTCGAGGAGTGCTGCGTCGATGTCATCACGGGTGATTCGACCGCGCTGATAGTCAGCCAGGTAGGCGCTCCCGGGGCGGGTGGTTGCCGCCTCCGCGGTTGTTTCGGTCTCGAATGGGTAAGATTCGCGGCCGGCCAGCGGGTTCACGGCGATGAAGGAGTCCAACGGCCAGGCCGGAACGATGTCGTGGGCGGCGGCAGCGACCTGCGCGCGTAGGATCAGACTCACAGGGGTGCTCCAGTTCTGATGGGGTTACGGGGCAGGGAGGCGGCAAGTGCGGACGTGTAGACACGATCGCGCAGCCAGACCGCACCGGTGCTGCTTCGAGCCAGCAGCTCGACGGCGATCAGGCCGACCGCGGGTAGAACGAGCAGCCAGCCAGGGGCCCCATGGACCGGCACCCCGGGTTGCAGTGCTCCCGTGAACAGGTGCAGGAAGGCTACGTAGCCGATTCCGACGGCCGCCGTCACCGTGGTGCCGACCACCATCGTGCGGATCGAGAAGTGGGTTGCCAGTGCCACGGCCAGGGTGACGCCGGCGGTCAGGGCGACGAACGCCAACAGGCCGATGCTGGAGGGCGACACGGCGGGGGAGAGCACCAGTTTGGCTGCCACGAGTACGGCAACCGTTACGGTCACGGAGATGGCCACCGCGAGGCCCGCCACCAGGCGCGACGGGGCTGTGCGGGTGGGAAGGTCGCGGTCGGTGGCGTGCTGTCGCACTCCGGTTCCCGCGCCGAGGAAGAGTGTCGATTTGTACAGGGAGTGGGCAACCAGGTGGAAGATTGCAGCCGCGAACAGGCCCAACCCGCAGGCCATGATCATGAACCCCATCTGCGCCATCGTGGAGAATACCAGTCGGCCCTTCACGTCCGGGCGTGCCAGGCGCACCGCCGACGCGAACACCAGGGTGGCCGCGCCCACCACGCAGACGACGATCATCACGGACCGGTGAGGGGCGATCGCCGGCGTGAATCGCAGAAGCAGGATGGCGCCCGCGTTGACCACCCCGGCATGCAACAGCGCAGAGACCGGTGTCGGGGCGCCGAGAGTGAACGGCAACCAGCCCTGGAATGGGATCTGGCTGGATCGGGCCAGGGCGGCGAGGACCAACATTACCGCGAGGGTGAGCTGGGCCGGCGCGCTCAGGCCGGACGCACCGGCGCCGAGCTGATCGAAGGACACGTCCCCGCCGGCACCGACGAGCAGCACTGCCACCGCGAGGAGGAACGCGGTGTCGGCGGCACCAAAGCGAACCGCGGTGCGCCACACACCCTCCCGCGCCTGTGCCAGCGGCCAGTAGGTGGCCAGAAGCAGCACAAGTGCGGCGCCGGCGCCGACCCAGGCGCACGCGAACAGGGCCACGGACCCTGCACACACCATCAGCACGGTGAACCCGGTGAGCAGGTTCGCGGTCACCACGAACCAGACCTGACGAGGATCCCCGCGCAGGTAGCGCACGGCGAACCCCTGAATGAGGGAGGACAGCCCCAGAACGAGCATCGACATGATCAGTGCCAGGGCATCGAGTTGCAGGCTTGTCTCCCCGAAGCCCACCTGGATTGAACCCGTCCACAGGGTCGACACGGCAATGGCGACGGCTGCCGTAAAGACGAACCCCAGACCGACCACCGCCGCGGCAATGCGAGCGACCAGATCACCGCTCCGGCCGAGACGCCCGGCGATCGCTGAGGCGAGCACGGCAACCCACGGCCCCGCCAGGACCATTGCCACCGTCGCATTCTCGTTCAAAGCTGCTCCTTCTCTCACGATTCATAAAACACGAAAAACATAGCACGCATCGAGTGTCGGGATTCACGTGTGAGGAAACAATGGTCAGTTGGGTGAGAATAGGAGAATGGCGCAGTGGACGTTTTTAACCAATCACGCGCACGTGCTGTTGTGCGTGGCGGAGAACCCGAATGTGCGATTGCGCGACGTCGCGGCCCAGGTGGGCATCACGGAGAGGGCGGCTCAACGCATCGTCACCGAACTCGAAGACGCCGGTTATCTCGAGCGCGAACGGGAGGGACGGCGCAACATCTATCGCCTCAACACGGGAATGCCGCTTCGCCACCCTCTGGATCGTGGTCACCGCATCGGGGAATTGCTGGCCGCCTTCGCCAACCCCGAGGCTGCCCCGAGCGGCCTTGGCCCACAGGGATAGTGGTTTCAGGAGTCCGGGACAACCGACGCTAACCGAGCGGGAAATCGCGGGTCTCGCCGGGCGCAAGCACGGCCTCTTTGCCCTCGACCCGTACCCGGATCGGAGCGGCGCCGCCTGCCCGCAGCTGCAGGCGCACGTTGCCGGGAGTCAGCTTCAGCCGGATCGGCTGTTCCCGGTAGTTGATGGCGAAGGTGACCTCCGCGAGCTCCTTCGGCAGCACGGGATGCAGCCAGAGCATGTTCTCCCGGATCTCCAGCCCGGTGTAGCAGCGCACGACCATGTCGATCGATCCGGCCATCGCGCCGAGGTGGATGCCCTCGTGGGTGGAGCCGCCGAGGATGTCGCCAAGGTCGCTGTCGAGGGCCCGGGTCAGATAGTCCCACGACCGTTCCCGGTCGCGCCGGGCGTCCAGCCAGGAGTGCACCACGTTGCTTAGCGTGGAGCCGTGCGTGGAGCGTGCCGAGTAGAACTCGACCGTTCGCACAATCGCCTCCGGCGGCAGTTCGTAGCCCATGGTCTCAAGCAGTTCGCGCAGCTCCTCGGCGGAGAGCAGGTAGAGCAGCATGAGCACATCGGCCTGCTTGGAGAGCCGGTAGTTGTTCGTGCTGTCGCCCTCGGCGTTGAGGATCAAGTCGAGGCGGGCGATCGAGGGATACCGGGCCCGGTAGGCGTCCCAGTCGAACTCGGGCAGGCCCTCGTAGCCCTCGAACTGGCTGATCACGCCGTCGGCGTGGAACGGCACCCGCAGCCGCAGGCTGATCCGGGCCCACTGGTCGACCTCGTCCGGCCGCAGTCGCAGCCGGTTCCAGAGGGGCCCGCAGTACCGGTTCTGCAACAGAGCCACGGTGTCGACCGCGCGGTGCAGTACCCACGCGGTCATCACGTTCGTGTACGCGTTGTTGCGGAGGCCGTGGCCCGACGCCCCGGGGTAACCGTCGTGGAACTCGTCCGGCCCCATCACCCCGTCAATGTCGTAGCGGTCGTCCACCTCGTCGTAGCGGGCCAGGCTGGCGAAGAAACGAGCCACTTCGAGCAGCATTTCGGCACCCTGCTGAATCAGGAATTCGGTGTTGCCGGTGGACTGGTAATACTCCCAGACGCTGTAGGCCACGGCGAGGCCCACATGCCGCTGGTTCTGGGAATTGTCGGGCATCCACTGCTGGTTCAGCGGGTTGAAGAGGTTCGTCGGGGTCTCCTCACGCCCGTCGATGCCGCTTTGCCAGGGGAACATCGCGCCCTCGCGGCCGATGCCCCGTGCGGCCGCGCGGGCCTCGCCCAGGCGCCGGTACCGGTAGCCGAGCAGGGCGCGGCTCAGGTCGGGGCGGCGCAGGGTGAGAATCGGGTAGACGAACAGCTCGTCCCAGAAGACGTGCCCGCGGTACCCCTCGCCGTGCAGCCCTCGGGCCGGCATGCTCGCGTCGAGGTCGGCGTCGACGGCCGCCACCGTCTGCAGCACGTGGAAGGTGTTCAGGTTGAGCGCGAGCGACTGGTGATCGCTCGCGCGCATGCCCACCGCGAACTCGTCCCAGAGCACCTGCCAGGCCCGTTCGTGCGCCTCCAACAGGTCCGCCGAGTGCGGCAGGCGCCGCAACCAGATGGCCACCGCCCGGGCCGGCGAGGCGATGGCCCGGTCGCGGGAGGTGGTGACGACGACCGTCTTCTCCACCCTGACCGGATGCCCCGGCTCCAGATCCAGGGTGAACTCGTGCGCCACCCAGCCGGCGTCGTCGGTGAGCAGGTGCCGCGGGGGCTCGACCGGCTGCTCGTCCCTCCGCACCCGGGTGCGGGCCGCCAGGGCGATGTGGATGCCGGACTGCGTAGTCTCCATCTCGAGCAGCACGGTCTCGGCGTCGATTTGCGTGCCGGTGTGGGGAATCAGGTGAGCGTTGGTGAGAAGCCGGTCGGCGGCAACATTGCGGTTGAAGACCCGGCCCTCGAGGGCCGAGCGCACGGTCACCGGGCCGGTCCAGTCCTCCGCCTCGAACGTGGTGTCGAGCACGGCCACATGCGGGGCGGCCTGGGACACGAACCGCCGGGAGGTCACCCGGGTGGTGCGCCCCGCCTCGTCGCGCAAACGGATGACCCGGGTCAGCACGCCGCGCCGCAGGTCCAGCTCCTGCAGATAGGTGACCAGCTCGGTGTGGCCGACGTCGAACCAGTCCCCGTCGGCCACCCTGAATCCCAGCGGCAGCCAGTTGGGGGCGTTGACCAGGTGCTCGTCTTCGACGGTGCGCTCGCCGAGGGTCGTCTGCACCCGGTTGTAGACGCCGGCGAGGTAGGTTCCGGGGTAGTGCACGCCGTCGTCGGTGGACTCGGCCGCCGCGCCGCGAGTGCCCCAGTAGCCGTTTCCAAGTGTGCAGAGCGCCTCCCGCAGCCCCTCGGTCGCGGGGTCATAGCCGATGTAGCGCAGCAACCACGGGTCGCTGCCGGTCTCGCCTCCGGCCCAGCCGCGGTTCTTCCCGGTCAGAGCGGGGTCCAGGCCGGCCAGGTCCAGGTCGGCGAGGTCGGTGAGCACGAGATCGGCGCCGGCCGAGCGCAGCCGGCTGTCGCCCGTACGCTCCATGCCGATGACCAGGGCGAATCCGCCGCGCGCCGCGGCCTGCACCCCGGCCTCGGAGTCTTCGACGACCACTGTGCGGTCCGGCGTCACGTGCAGTCGCCGGGCCGCCTCGAGGAACAGGGCCGGGTCGGGTTTGCCGGCCAGGCGCATCCGCACGGCGTCGGTGCCGTCGACCGTGACGTCGAATAGGCCCGTAAGGCGCGCCGCGGCCAGCACGGCGGCGCTGTTGCGGCTCGCTGTCACGAGGGCCACCGGCAGCCCCTGATCTTTCAACCGGCGCAGCAGCTCCAGCGTGCCGGGGAACGCCTGCACGCCGCCGACGGCGAGCTCGCGGGTGAACAGCTCCTGCTTGCGGCCGGCGAGAGCGTCGATGGTCGCCCGGCCATGCGTCGGTTCGATCCCGCGCGAGGCCAGGAACGCACGGATGCCGTCCTCCCGCGCCCGCCCGTCGACGTACCGCCGGTAGTCGCTCTCGATTTCGAACGAAGGCACCGGCGACTTCGTCAGCCCCGGCAGTGCCTCGTCGAACAGGGCCTTCCACGCCCGGGCGTGCACGGCGGCCGTGTCGGTGACCACGCCGTCGAGGTCGAAGATCACGGCGTCGAAGGCGGCGCGGGCCGGGTGCGGCGGCTGGCTCGGCTGGTTCATGGGCGCTCCTCTGGGCCGTGAATGCCTGGCCGTGACTGCTCGGCCCTGAATGTGGACATAGTACGCAGGGTGGTTGGATATGACCCATGACATCCACACCGGACTACATCGACGATTTCGCCGAGTTCATCACCGCCTCCCCGTCGTCGTACCACGCTGCCGCGGAGGTTGCCCGCCGCCTGGACACCGCCGGCTTCGACCGGGTGAGCGAAACCGAGGAGTGGTCCGGTGCGCCCGGACGGCGCTACCTCGTGCGCGACGGCGCGGTCGTCGCCTGGGTGCAGCCGGACGGGGCCGGCCCGACGACACCGTTTCGCATTCTGGGGGCGCACACCGATTCGCCCGGTTTCAAGCTGAAGCCGAAGCCGACCATCGGCGCCCACGGCTGGCTGCAGGCCGGGATCGAGGTCTACGGCGGTCCTCTGCTCAACTCCTGGCTCGACCGCGAACTCGAACTCGCCGGCCGCCTCACCACCATCGACGGCACCGAACACCTCGTGCGCACGGGCCCGTTCTGCCGCATCCCGCAGCTGGCCATCCACCTGGACCGGGACGCCAACGCCGGCCTCACTCTCGATCGTCAGCGGCACCTGACCCCGGTGTTCGGGGTGGGGGAAACGAGTCAGGCCGACCTGGTCGGGCATCTGGCGGGCCTGGCCGGGCTGGCGGGAGAAGAGGTCGCCGGCTACGACATCCTCACGGCCGACACGGCCAATCCGGCCCGGTTCGGCCTCGGCCGCGAACTCTTCGCCGCGGGGCGCATGGACAATCTCTCCTCGGTGCACGCCGGCCTGGTCGCCCTGATCGGAGCCCCGGCACCGGCCGGTCAGATCCTGGTGCTCGCGGCCTTCGATCACGAGGAACTCGGTTCCGAGACCCGAACGGGTGCGAGCGGGCCGCTGCTGGGCGATATCCTGACCCGGATCGGGGCAGGACTCGGGGCATCCGTCAGTGATCGCCTGCGCGCCTACGCCGGCTCGTGGTGCGTGTCGGCCGACGCGGGTCACTCGGTGCACCCGAACTACCCGGAGAAGCACGACCCGGCGAACATGGTCGTCGCCGGGGGCGGCCCGCTGCTGAAAATCAACGCCACTCAGCGCTACGCGACGGATGCGGCGGGTGCGGCCCTCTGGGCCCGAACCTGCGCGCAGGCCGGCGTGGAATACCAGGAATTCGTGTCGAACAACACGGTGCCGTGCGGCTCCACAATCGGCCCGCTGACCGCCACGCGGCTCGGCATCCGCACGGTCGACGTGGGTATCCCGCTGCTCTCGATGCATTCCGCCCGCGAATTGTGCCACGTGAGCGACCCGGTCGCTCTCCGGAAGGCGATCGGCGCGTTCTTCGCCTCGGAGGTCTAACGGCAGGCCGCACGTGGCTGGCCGTCGTCGAACTCGTTCGGGGTGCCGCGGGGCGTCACAGCGCGTAAGCCGACTGGCGGACTCCATGCACGGGATGCCCGGAGCGGGACTCCACGAGGTCCTTGTCATCGGCGAGTTCGCAGTCGCCCTCGTGCACGATCACCGGCCAGACGATGCGCCGGTCGGTTCCGACTTGGGCTGTGCCGCCGATCCCGCACTCCCGGCAGTGGACGGTGAGTACCCAGTCGTTTTGTCTCATGCTTGGAGGTTTCCTCACAGAGAGGAAATCATCAAGGGGGTGTACTTTCACCCCGCGATATGCAAAACAGTTCAGCGTATGCTGATGCGGCCCAGAAGGTGCTCGGCAATCGCTCGGTAGCCTGCGTCATTGGGGTGGAAACGATCGCTCGTGCCGCCGAAGACATCCCGTCCGGCGGGGCCGCGATTGGCCTCGATCAGATAGAGGTCGTAGAGGCTGACGAAGGCGCCGCCTTCTCGGGCGCACTCGTGGTCGATGATGTCGTTGTACGCGTCGGTCTCATCCGCGCTGCCCCAGGTGCCAACGCAGACGAGGGGGACGCCCGGAGATTCGGTGTGCACGCGGTCCAGGAGTGACCGGTAGCTGAGCGCGAACTCGTCGGGCGCGGTCTGGTCGAGCACGTCGTTGGTGCCCAGCTCGACCACGGCCAGGTCGAGGTTCTCCGGCACATCGACCAGCCTGGATACCGTGCGGGTGGTGGCACCGGCCCGATTCTTGTGGAATTCCTGAACCGGGCCGCCCTCTGCGAGCGCATCGACCATCAGCGGACGGAAGCCCAGGTCTTGCAGTTCCGCGTTGAGGCCGTAGCTGATCGAATCGCCCACGAACAGCACGCGCAGGGGGCGGTCAGTGGGGCGGGTCACCTGCACGTCCCCGTCGGTCTCCGAGAGGTCGGGGTTGACGGCTGCGAAGATTCCCAGTGAGGTCAGAACGAGGGCAGCCAGCCCGATCACCAGCAGTCGGAAGGGGAAGCGGCGAGTGCGAGTCGCGCCCGTACGCGAGAGGTCAGGGCGCGGAGGCATCCGTGCAGTCTAGGCGGGGTTCTCGGCGGAGAGACGCGCGATACGGGCCCGGGCGGCATCCTCTGAGGTCGACGACCGGCCAAGGAGCAGGCGCACCAGGCGGAGAACGGCTCCGGTGCCCCAGACCACCGGGAGCAGGGAGCGCCGCAGGCCGAGCAGCTCGCGGTATTCGCGGGGGATCGAGGCGACGGCGCCGGCGAACATGACCCGGTAGAAGGGCATCATGGCGGGCCGGAGCGGAGGATTGCGAATGAAGCGCACCGCCTCGGCCACGCGTTCGTCGCTCTTGAGGATGCCGGCATCCTTGAACGCATCCAGCTGTGCCTGCAGTTCGGACGCGGAGCGCGGCGGATTGTGCACGCCGACGAGTTCTCCGGCCTTGGCCCATTCGCGCACGTAGCTATCGGCCCCGCCGGGGATAGGGTCGCCCCAGAGTGTGTGCGAGGCCAGGAAGGCGTCGGTGAAAACGATGTGCACCCAGGCGAGCAGTTCGGGGTCCCCGGCGGCATAGGGGCGCTCGATACCGTGGGCGTCGCGGTAGGTGCCGGTGACCCGGTCGTGGAAGCGCCCCACGCGGGACGACTCGTGCTCGGCCAGGGTCGTGTCGGCGAAGGTCACGGTGACGAGCCACTGAATGGTGCCGGAGAGCCGTCCGAGCGGGTCTTCCCGATAGCGCGACCAATCGTGCACGCCGGCCATCGCGCCGGGATGAAGGGTCTGCATGAGCAGGGCACGGATGCCGGCGACCATCGTCGCCATCCCACCATGCACGGCCCAGGAGGCGGAGCCCGGACCGAAGAAGCCGATATCGTCGCCCTGTTCGATTTTTTCGACCCACTGCGGGCGACCAGACCCGTTCCCCGAAAAGGTCACCAGAAGATGCGACCGCCAACTGTCCACGAACCTGCCCATGGTCCGAGGCTAACCCGTCGCGGCTGGGCATCGGCCTCGAACCTTGCGTGCGGCAAAGCATCTAAACTCGAAGCCATGGCAGTGCCTCGCTTTCTGTTCGCCGACCAGCTCGGCCCGCATTTCGACGACGGCGGACCGATCCTGATGGTGGAGTCCGTCGGCGTTCTCGGTCGGCGCCCCTACCATCGCGCCAAGGCGCACCTCATTCTCAGCGCCCTCAGGCACCGGGCCAGGGAGCTCGGTGATCGGGTCGAGTACCTGCGCGCCGAGCACTACCGGGATGTGCTGGCCGGCCGGGACCTCGAGGTGGTCAACCCCACCTCGTGGGGTTCCCGCGCGCTGGTTCACGAGCTCGGCGCGCGGGTGCTACCCAGCCGCGGCTTCGTGACCAGTGAGGCCGACTTCGCCGTCTGGGCCGCGGGGAGACCGCCGTCCCGGCTGATCATGGATCAGTTCTATCGCCGTGCACGCACGGAAACCGGGCTGCTCATGCGCGGGCCCGATCCCGAGGGCGGCCGGTTCAACTTCGACCACGACAACCGTCAGCCGCCGCCGAAGGGAGCGGTGGGCCTGGGGCTGCCGGACCCCTTCCATCCGGTGGAGGACGACATCGACGAGCAGGTGCGCGCCGACCTCGACCGGTGGCAGGCCGAGGGGCGCATTCGACTGATCGGCGAAGACGGACCCCGCCGGTTCGCCGCCACCCGGGCGGAAGCGCTTGTGGCGCTCGCCGATTTCGTCGAGACGCGTTTGAGCGACTTCGGCCCCTTCGAGGATGCCTCGCTGCTCGGGGATGAGACGATGGCCCACGCCAGGCTGAGCGTTCCCCTTAATTTGGGGCTGCTGCATCCGCGGGAGGTGATCGACGCCGTAGTCGCCGCGTACGAGACCGGGGGAGCCCCACTGCAGAGCGTGGAGGCCGTGGTGCGCCAAATCATGGGCTGGCGGGACTGGGTCTGGCACCTGTACTGGCACCTGGGTGAGGACTACGTGCGGCGCAGCAACCACCTCGAGGCGCGGGTGGCCCTGCCGCGGGAGTTCCTTGAGCTCGATGGCAGTTCCGTGCGGGCGAAGTGCCTCAGCCATGTGCTCGACGAGGTGCGCCGCACGGGCTATGCGCACCACATTCAGCGGCTGATGGTGCTCGGCAACTGGGCGCTGCAGCGCGGTTACCAACCGGCCGAGCTCACCGAGTGGTTCACGAACTCCTTCGTCGACGGCGCCCCATGGGTGATGCCCGCCAATGTGGTCGGGATGTCCCAGCACGCCGACGGCGGGATCGTCGCCACGAAGCCGTATGCCTCCGGGGGCGCCTACATCTCGAAGATGAGCGACTTCTGTGGCGCGTGCACGTTCAACCCGAAGAAACGCCTGGGCGAGGACGCATGCCCGTTCACCGCCGGGTACTGGGCCTTCCTCGACCGGGTGGAGCCACGCATCCGGGGCAATCACCGTATGGCGCAACCGCTCGCCGGACTGCGCCGCCTGGTCGACCGGGAAGAGGTCGTCGAGCAGGAGCGTGCACGCACCGAGTGGTGAGCGTCGCCCGCGGGGCGCCTCGTGAGTCCGTCGCGGCCCGTAGGTCAACCACGACACCGTTAGAGTCAAACTTCTCAGCAGGTGACCTGTAACCCGAGCAGCCCTCGACTTCCCCTGAGCGAGCTGCCGCGCAAGTGTGTGGTGCTGTAGGTCAGTCAGAGCTTGAGTCCAGGCACAGGGCGGCGCGGGTCGTGGAAGCCGGCGCAGGATCCAACCTGCGCCGACCTTATAAGGTGCGCCGCGAGGCGTGCAGGGGTCTGGCCGCGGATGGCAGGCGGGAGGGAGACCTCGGGAGCGCGTCATCGGGACGCGGTCGTCGCATCGAGGTTTGCTGGGGCTTGATCCGCGTCGGGAAGGGGGGAGGAGTCCAGCGGCGGGTGGGGGTCTATCTGGGCGGGTTGCCGCGCACGCGGCTACCTGACCTCGGTCGGCCAATCGGTCACGCTGGCGAGGGCAGCCTGCAATGACAGTGCCGAAGCCCGAGCCTGCTCGGCCCCGTGGGGGTTGAAGACATCGATCGCGAGCGGCGGGCCCTCGCCGAACTTGGGGATCTCCACTTCGACGCGACCGCCGCCGACGAGGGGCACGAACGGATGCGCCGTCCCGGCATTTCGCACGGTCGACCCGGCCGCCTCCGCGATCAGCCGCAGTGCGTCGGGCTTGGTGACGTGGGTCTGGGCCACGATCGTTGCCGAGTAGTCCATGGAACTCCTTCACTGAGGCGGACATCGCGAGGAACACATCTATCGAAGCAGGCTACGGCATCCGCGGGATGGGCACCGGGCCGGTTCCGCCGTGGTGCAGCCGAACTCCTCGACCTGGTTGGTGAGCCGGAGTACCGTGGCACTGTCTGCTCACTTTCGCATCCAGAAGCTCTCAGAAGCCGGGGTCCCTATGTCGTCGCTCACCAACTACGGCCAGGCCATCGCCTCGACGACCGTCGCGCTCCAACGACTGCTGTCTTCTCCGCCGATCGGGCTGCAGGTCACGGCCTACGTGCTCGGCGCACCCCGCACCGGTGTCATCGGCCCCTCCATCAACCTGTTCCTCTACTACGACAGCCTGATCAGTTATCGGGAGGAGACCCAGAGGGGACCCAGCCGAGTGATTTCGGAGCTGCACTACCTGGTGAGTGCTTTTCCCGGCGACGACGTCGACACGGATGCCGGCAGCCACCGTGCCTTCGGTGCAGCGCGGGCCGCCATCGAACGCCATCCCGTGCTGAACGTCCCGATCGGCTCGGCAGACAACCTGCAGGTCTGGCTCTCACCCTCGCCGCTGACCAACGAGGTGCTGACCTCCCTCTGGCTGGCATCCAATGCACCGCTGCGACTGTCCTTCGGCGTGATGGCCTCGTTCACCCTGGACGCAGCCGAGCGCACGGCAGTGGTCGGAACCGTCCGTGATGTCGTGAAGCTGGCCGGGGCAGGTGCGCTCGCCGTGTTCACGGGAGCGGATGCCGTGGCGAAGGCCGAGGCCGCGGCATCCGTCGCGAACGAACTGGGCAAGCCTCTCGTGACGGTGCCCCTGAACGAGGTCGTGGGAGCCAGCGCTGCCGCCACCGAGGACAACCTCGGCCGCATCTTCGAACAGGCCGAACACCGCGGCGCCGTGCTGATGATCGCCGAGTCCGACCCTCTGTTCGGGATGCGGCCGGAGGTGCTCGATGTCGACGACCCCTACTCCGGGTTGGAGATCGGATCCATCCTCGACCTGCTCGGCCAGTCACCGAGCGTCGTGATCATTGAGTTGACTCATCCGGCCGGGGACGAGCTGGCGGACCGGACCCGGGTCGAGGTGCGCTTTCCGGGGCCGGGGCCGGGGCAGGAGCCGGAGCCGGAGCCGGATTCCGCGTCGGCCACCGGGGACTGAGCACGTCCAGCCCGAGTTGCAGAGTTAGACCTCCCGACCGGGAGGTGAGTGTCAGGAACGCCTGCAGTGCTAGAAGAGGGCCGCGCCAGATCATGGTGGGCCTCGATTCCGTCGAATCGTCGGGTCGTCGGGTCGTCGGTTCTGTCGGGACGTCGGGAAACACCTGAGACCGGTAGACACCTGTTCGTTCGCACCCGCCTACGCTGACTGGATGCCGTCTTTCCGTATCACCCTGATCATCGGTGCTCTCCATTCGGGCATCGCCCCGGACTCCGTCCTGCCGCATCTGACGGCCGCCGCCGCGGAGCTGACGACCGTGGAGGCATCCGATCTTGCCGTGGTGGCCGGTTCTCCGCGCGCGATCGTGCGCTTCACGGCGGATGACGCCGCGATGGCCCTCCGGGTCGGCGACCGAGTGCTCGTCGCGGCCCGCACCCACGTGGAGCCGGTGTCGTGGCAGGTGACCGAGCGGGTCAGGACGCGCTGGTACCCGGTGCGGTGACGAGCCGCGCCCCTTCGTCGCCGCGGCGCTGCTCCGGCCGGGCCGGCGCGATGATGGTCGGTCGGTGACCGAGCTCCGACACGTTGTCCCGGGCGCCGAGAACCTGGCAGCGCTCCGTGCCCCGGTGCCACCAGAGCGAGGCCGTCCAGGCGCAGAGCAGGGCGTCGATCAGGTCCTCCCGGTGTTTGTAGGCTCGGTCGACCAACGGTGAATGCTCCGTCACCAGGGCGTCCGAGACGGGATGGGAGCCCAGGTCGAGCGGCGGCGACGCTCGGGTGAGCCCCCAGATCCGCTGGATGAGGTCATCGCAGACCATGGCCCGCGCAGTCCGGCGTTCGTCCGGCGGAAGAGAGGTGCCCATGCGCTTGTAGCGGGGTCGCTTGTCGAGGTAGCCGAACTCCGCCGCACCCACGAGCGTCGTGTAGGGGTAGCACTCGAAGAAGCTGGGGGTGGTCTTATCCATCGGCGCGAGGCCGTCGGTGTAGGTCCAGCCGGAGGCTTCCAATCGGCGGCGGATCGTCACCCCGCCGGCCCAGGGGCGGCCGAGGTTCGACGCGTTCGCGGAGACATGCCAGCGGCCGTAGCGACTGCCGGTTTCCCGCTCGCACAGGCGCATACCGGTGGGGTTGTTCACCACCAGGGGCGCGTCAACCGCCAGCACGGCGCCGGGTTCCCACAGGGAGTCGATCCAGCGCATCACAGCATCCGTGCCGCGGGCCCAGCCGGCGTCGAGCACCCGGCCGCTCTCGTCGATGCAAGCCAGGCCGGATTCATTGGCCGGTTTCGACGTGCTGCCTTCGGCCCAGGCCAGGTCAACTCCGAGGAATCGCGTCATGAGTTATGGATAGCACAGGGAGATGGCGGGCGCAGGTTCCGCCGAGGTTCGGCACCCCTTCGTTGGGGCGTAGTCTTTTCGGATTGTTCAACAAAAAGGACAGAGGCCCTGACGATGACCCAGACTGAGAAACCATCCACGAACGGAAAGGTCATTGCGCTGGCAGTGGCGGGAGCCTTCGGCGGGTTTCTTTTCGGGTTCGACGCGTCCGTGATCAACGGCGCGGTGAATGCCATTCAAGACGAGTACGCGCTCACGGCGACCCTCACCGGCTTCGCGGTCGCGAGCGCGCTACTGGGCGCCGCAGCCGGGGCCTACCTGGGCGGCCGGGTCGGCGATCGATACGGTCGAATTCCGGTGATGCTTCTGGGCTCGATCATGTTCTTCGTCAGTTCGGTCGGTTCCGCCTTCGCCTTCAGCATCTACGACCTCGTGCTCTGGCGCATCGTCGGCGGTCTCGGCATCGGGCTCGCATCCGTGGTGGCGCCGGCGTACATCGCCGAGATCTCACCGCGAGCGATTCGGGGACGCCTCGGATCGCTCCAGCAACTCGCCATCACGATCGGTATTTTCTCTGCTCTGCTATCCGACGCCCTGTTCGCCAACACCGCGGGAGGCGCGGGTGAGCCCTCCCTGTTCGGGATCGACGCCTGGCGCTGGATGTTCCTGGCCTGCGCGCTGCCCGCCGCCGTGTACTTCGTGATCGCGAAGATCCTCCCGGAGTCCCCTCGGTTCCTGGTGCTGAAAGACCGTGAGACGGAGGCCCGCGCGGTCTTCCAGAAGGTGTGGCCCAACGGCGATGTGGACCGCGAGATCCGCGACATCCGTGCCTCGATCAAGGCCGACACGCTGGGTCAGCGTACCGGGTCACTGCGTGGCAAGGCCTTCGGCCTGCGCCCGATCGTCTGGATCGGCATCCTCTTGTCGATGTTCCAGCAGTTCGTCGGCATCAACGTGATCTTCTTCTACTCGACCACCCTGTGGAAGGCGGTCGGCTTCGAGGAGTCGAGCTCGCTCACCATCTCGGTGTTCACCGGCCTGACCAACATCGCGGTCACCTTCATCGCCATCGCCCTGATCGACCGGATCGGACGTCGGCCGATCCTGATGACCGGTTCCATCGGCATGACGCTGTCGCTGGCCACGATGGCGATCGCCTTCAGCCAGGCGGTCACTGTGGGCGGCGAGATCAGCCTGCCCGGTGCGTGGGGTGGGATCGCCCTGGTTGCGGCCAATGTGTTCGTGGTCTTCTTCGGTGCGTCCTGGGGCCCGGTGGTCTGGGTGCTGCTCGGCGAGATGTTCCCGAACACCATCCGGGTGAAGGCGCTCGGTATCGCCGCAGCGGCCCAGTGGATCGCGAACTTCCTGATCGCCGTCACGTTCCCGACACTGGCGGCAGTCTCGCTGCCGTTGACCTACGGCCTGTATGCGCTGTTCGCGGCGCTGTCATTCGTGTTCGTGCTGACCAAGATCCCGGAGACCAATGGCATGTCCCTCGACGAGGCGAACACCCTTCTGCCGCCGAAGAACGCGGCGAAGACCGCGTCGAAGAACGCGGTGAAGCAGACCGAGGTCAGATAAGCCCGTGAAGAAGTTCTCCGACGCTGACGCCGAGCCTGGCGGCACGATCGGTCAGACGGGCGTGCTCGTCGGCGGAGAGTTGCAGAGACACGGTGTGGGAGGCATCCGGATCGTCGAACGCGAACAGCTCCGGATGCGACGGGCCGGCCGGGAGCTTCGGGGTGGCGGCAGGCGAAGCGACGGCCCGTACCTTCGTGGCCGAGGTCAGCGCGGGGCGCCGAACCGGTGCGGCATCGCCCCCCCGCACCCAGCCGGGGCCGGCGTTGATCGGCGCGTTCCGCTGGTACGCCTCTGACACGGCTCGGGCCCGGCTGTCCGCGGCCTCGTTGAGCGGGTGGTTAGCGTGGCCCTTGACCCATTCGAACCGGTAGCGGCGTCCGGCCAGAGCTTCGTCGAGCTCCTGGAGCAGATCCAGGTTCATCACGGGCTTGCCATCCGCCTTGCGCCAGCCCTTGGCCTTCCAACCGCGCATCCACTTGGTGATGGAGTTGATCACATACTGGCTGTCGCACAGCACGAGAAGGTCGTCGTCGAGGTGCGCGGTGGCCCGGAACAGTTCGAGCACGGCCTTCAGTTCGCCCTGATTGTTGGTGGCGTGCTTCCAGCCGCCGGCGGCCCAACAGGAATCGTTGACGAACCAGGCCCATCCGGCGGGGCCGGGATTGCCCAGAGCCGAACCGTCGGCGGCGGCGATGATCGTCATACAGTGAGCCTTTCCTGTGGTTCCGCTGGTTCAGGACCTGTCTAGTCTGCCATCGCGGACCAGATGGGCGAGTCCTCATGGCCGCGGCCACTGAGAGTTCGCGGACGGGGGTTTTCGACTGGCTCTTCCGCCCACCCCGTCGAATTGGTTCGGTACCGGGTGCGGCGTCCGGCCCTGGAGGACCAGGGTCCACCGGGCACAGTCAGTTTTGACCGCAGGCAGCGACACAGTCAGTCGACGAGGACTCACTCAGTTAGCCACTGATGCAGGTGCCGGACGAGATCGGGGAGCCGAGCGTGGCGGCCTGCTCTACGACCGGGTCGACTTCCTCCATGGCGAGGGCGTAACCGAGGTTCTCGGTGGTGGTCGACTTCGCGAAGATGACGCCCGTTACGATACCGGCCTCGCTGAGCAAGGGGCCGCCCGATTCGCCGTGGTCGACGTCGGCAGCCAGCGTGTAGATCTGCCGGGAGGACGGGTCCTGCCCGTAGATGTCGGCTACCAGGGCCGGGGCCACGGCGACGACCTCGGCCGGCGCCGATTCGAATGGCCCGCCGAAGGGATAGCCGCTGCTCACCGCAAGGCTGCCCGGGGGAAGATTGTCGCCAATTGAGAGCGGGGGAGCATCGAGCCCCGACACTGCGATCACGGCGAGGTCCACGATCGGGTCGAAGTAGACGATCTGACCCGAACGGGACCTGCCGTCGGGCGTGACGACGACGGGCTCCTCCACCCCGGCGACGACGTGAGCGTTGGTGAGTACCCGTTCCGGAGCGACCACGAAACCGCTGCCGGACTGGTTCTGCCCGCACGCATAGGCGGTGCCGCTGATCTTCATCACCGACGCGCTCGCCGCGCGCAGGGCGTCGCTGTCGGTGCCCACGCTCGGCACGACCGGGGCCTCGCCGTTGAAGGCCTCCACGACACGCGGGATGCCCTCGGTCACCACGATGGAGCGCAGTTGGGCCAGGAAGCTCTTCACCTGGTCCGGGGTCAGGGAGTCGATCGAGCGGATCACGCTCGACGAGCTCACCGCCGACGACACCACGGGGACCCCGAGGGCACCGACGCTGAAGGCGATCATCGAGACCACGAGGGCCGACACCGCGACGGCTGCGCCGGCGCCGAGCACGCGGTCGACGACCCGGAGCTTGTTGCGAGTGCCCTGGGGAGTCAGGATCCTGCCGATGGAGCGTCCGAGCGAGAGGCCGCCGATCAGCAGAACAGCTGCGGCCGCGAGGGTCGCGGCCGTGCGCCACTCCGCGGCGGGAACCCAGGTGCCCACGAGCGGCACCAGAAAGTAGGCGGCGACGGCACCCGCCGCGAGTCCGGCGATTCCGGCGATGCTGCCGATGAGGCCGTTGCGGTATCCGGAAATCAGGTAGCCGAACAGCACGACCAGCAGCAACACATCCAGAAAAATTGAGAATGCCATCCGTGAACCTCGTCCTGTTGTCGGTGTCGTGCGCTTGCCCACCGGCCGCATCCGTCTGAACCAGAGTACGTGGCCAGTCCTCCCCAGAATGTGAATCCGCCGAGTCGTGCACCGACCCGGCTTGGATCGGGAGGTGGAGGCGGCTCCGGAGAGGGTGGACCCATGAATAGGACAATCGTCAAGACCAGGGAAGCACATGACTTCCTCGCGCTCGTGCCGCAGCTCGCCGGGTTCTTGCCCGAGAAGAGCCTGGTGCTCGTCGCCTTCCGTGGCAACCGTACCTGCGGGGCGATGCGGTTCAACCTGCCCGACCCTGCGGCACCGGAGAAGGTGCTCAAGCGCATCGCCACCACGCTCGTGGGAACGCTCTGCAAGATCCCGGACGTCGACGCGCTGGTGCCCGTCGTCTACAGCGACGAGAACATCGTGGCTGTGGCCGGCCTGCCGCAGGAACGCTTCGTCGAGGTGCTGTGCGCTCGCGCCCGGCTCTCCGGTTTCCTGCTTCGGGACGCCCTGTGCGTGGCCGCCGACGGGTGGGGCTCGTACTTCGACCCGGACTGCCCGGCCGGCGGGCATCCGCTCCGCGCGATCGCCGCCTCCGAGGTGCACCGGGCCATCCCCGACGAGGTTCGCCGCGACCTCGCGACGCTGCAGAGTCGCGCGGACTTGCCGGTGGTCGACCCGTCGATGAGAGAGCGGCTCGGCCGCCGGCTGGCGCGCTATCAACGCCTCGGCGGCCAGGCAGGCACAATGCCCGAACTGCTTGAGCTGGCCGGTGACATCCTCGACCCGGTGGTGGCCGCGGAGGCGGCGCTCGGTTTTGACCCGCAGAACCTGGGGCTTGACGACGCGGCCGCGTTGCTGTTCCTGATGCAGGGGCCGGCCTGCCGGGACCAGATGATGCTGCAATTCGCCTTCGGAGAGACGGTCGGCCGCAACACGCACTGCCTCAACCTGCGGTATGCCATCCTGCAGCGAGCCACGGGGCGGAGCCTGGACGACATCATCGCTGAGGAGCAGTCCGACGGACTCGACAGTCCGCACTCCCGGGTCACGAGCGACCTTATGCTCGGGCTCGGCCGGGAGCGCCCCGACCCCGAACGCATCGAGCCGGCGATCCGACTGCTGAAGGTGCTGGTCGCTCTGGCGCCGCGCACGGCCAGACCGGCGCCGCTGTGCATGCTGGCCTGGCTGTCGTGGGCGATGGGGCGCGGGTCGGTCGCCGGAATCTTCGTCGACCAGGCACTCGCCATTGACCGGCAGTACGGCATGGCTGAGTTGCTCCACACCGTTTTCGGTTCGGGGCACCTACCAGACTGGGCGTTTGCGGTCCCTCCGGACGAACCCGAAAACGCCTGAGCGGAATGCCGCTATCGGACTTCCGGCGGCAGGTAACCGGCTTCAGGCATCCGGTTGGCCATAGCGGCTACAGGTACTTGGGCGCCTCCGACAGCACGCCGTACAGGATGTCGCCGATCTCGCTGAATTCGGCCGGGCCGATGGTCAGCGGGGGAGCGAGCTGCACGACGGGGTCTCCGCGGTCGTCGGCACGGCAGTACAGCCCGGCCTCGAACAACGCCTTGGAAAGGTAGCCGCGCAGCAGGCGCTCAGACTCGGCGTCGTTGAAGGTCTCCTTGGTGACCTTGTCCTTCACCAGCTCGATTCCGAAGAAGTAGCCCTCGCCGCGCACGTCGCCCACGATCGGCAGGGCGAGCAGCTTCTCGAGCTCGGCCCGGAAAAGTGGCGAGTTCTCACGCACGTTCTCGTTGAGCTTTTCCTCCTCGAAGATGTCGAGGTTGGCCATGGCCACGGCCGCGGAAACCGGGTGGCCACCGAAAGTGTAACCGTGATAAAAGGTCGTGTCACCGTGCTTGAAGGGCTCGTAGATGCGGTCGCTGATAATGGTGGCGCCGATCGGGGAGTAGCCGCTGGTCATGCCCTTCGCGCAGGTGATCATGTCCGGCTCGATCCCGAAGGTCGTGGATGCGAACATGTTGCCGATGCGTCCGAAAGCGGTGATGACCTCGTCGGCCACCAGCAGCACGTCGTACTGGTCGCAGATCTCGCGCACCCGCTTGAAGTAGCCGGGGGGCGGCGGGAAGCAGCCACCAGAGTTCTGCACGGGTTCCAGGAACACCGCGGCCACGGTCTCCGGGCCCTCGAACTGAATCATCTCTTCGATGCGGTTGGCGGCCCACAGGCCAAACTTCTCCACGTCGTCACCGAGCCCGGAACCCAGCTCGTCGGCGCGGTAGAAGTTGGTGTTCGGGACGCGGAATCCGCCGGGGGTGACCGGTTCGAACATTTCCTTCATGGCCGGGATGCCCGTAATGGCCAAGGCGCCCTGCGGGGTGCCGTGGTAGGCCACGTTGCGGGAGATGACCTTGTGCTTGGTGGGGCGACCCTGCAGCTTCCAGTAGTACTTGGCCAGCTTGAAGGCGGTCTCCACGGCCTCGCCGCCTCCGGTCGAGTAGAAGACCCGGTTGAGGTCGCCGGGCGCGTTTGCGGCCAGACGATCGGCTAGTTCGATGGCGCTCGGGTGGGCGTAGGACCAGATTGGGAAGAACGCGAGTTCCTCGGCCTGCTTCGCCGCCACCTGGGCGAGCCGCTTGCGGCCGTGGCCGGCATTGACGGTGAACAGCCCGCTCAGGCCGTCGATGTACTTCTTGCCGTTCGAGTCCCAGATGTGGTGGCCGACACCCTTGGTGATGATCGGCACGCCGTGGCCGCTTTCGAGCACGGACTGGCGCGAGAAGTGCATCCAGAGGTGGTCTTTCGCCTTCTGCTGCAGGGTGGCGTTCTCTGCATCCGTGTAGACGCGGGGTGTGGCCGACGCCTCGGCTGTGGTGTCGCCGGTGCTGTCGGTGGCAACTTCGGCGGCGACTGCGGTGACGGGCGCGGCGGAGTCGGTGGTGGCTAATGTGATTGTCATTTTTTTACCGTGTTCCCCAGTTGTAGAACTGCTTGTGGAGTTTGAGATAAACGAAGGTCTCGGTGGAGCTGACGCCCTCGAGACCACGGATCTGTGAATTGAGGAGGTCGATCAGCTCGTCGTCGTCCTCGCAGACAACTTCGACCAGCAGGTCGAAGGATCCGGCCGTCAGGACGACGTAGTCTACGGCCGGAATGGCGGACAGCCGGTCCGCGAGCAGTCGAGTGTCCCCGGTCGCGCGGATGCCGATCATGGCCTGGCGGTAGAAGCCCAGCTGCATCGGGTCGGTGACGGCGACGACCTGCATGACGCCGGCATCCGTCAATTTCTGCACGCGCTGCCGCACTGCGGCCTCGCTCAGGCCCACCGCCTTGCCGATTTCGGCATACGAGCGTCGGCCGTCGTTCTGGAGCTGCTCGATGATCTTCTTCGAGACCTCATCCAGTGCTGCCGGCCTGCCCGCATTGCGCCCGTTTACGCTCATCCAGCGAGTATGCCAGCGGGAGTGACCTCAGGCAAGCGATTCCGAAGCAATTCACGTCAAACACAACGGAATCCTTGGGAGTTTGCCTGGTTCAGGCTCGGTTCCCGCCGCTGGGATGGTCGCTAATGGGGAGGTTCCGCCGGCTCATCGAACCACTCGGGAGTCCCGTGAGCGCTCGCGACCTTCGCAATTTCGTCAACGGCGGCCACCGTGGATAACCAATTCGACGGAGATTTTGGTTATAACCAGCTGCTTTGGCGGGTTCAGGGCCGATCCAGCCAGAATCTCCGTCGAATTCGTTCGGGACGGAGTTGATCCTCGGCTCGGTTCGGATCGACGTGGTGGCCGGAACGGACGTTCATCCCGCGCCGCGGCCCACTGCTCGATTGTGTCGGCGGCGGGAGCAATGGCCTCGTCGCGGAGATGCCGCACGGCGGACTCACGCACTCCGGCTACGGTAAAGACCTGTCGATGTACGAGTTCGCGGACTACGCGCAAATCACGCACGCCATGTCATACATCGGCCACCGACCTGATCGGCCACTGAATCGGCGTCCGAATATTGATCGTCAACGTAACGGAAAGGCACCATTCCCGTGGGGCGCGTCGGATACGAAACCGGTCTCGGCACCGAAGCCGCCTGGATCTTCGTCGTGGGGCGCGGCTTCATCGCCGCCCTGCCCGCCGGCACCCCGTCGGGCATCACCCTGACCCTGGCCGCGCTGGTGACGGCACCCCACGTCGAAGCCGAAGAGCTCGTCGCCCTGTTGCCACTCGGTGGCGAGCACGCCGTCGAGCATTTTGCGGTGATCATTCAGCGCGCTCCCACGGACGAAGACGGCATCCCCGTCTCCGTGGTCCTTCGCGGCGAAGTCGCGGTCGACGTGTACTCGGTCGGTGGGTCGCGCCGGTTCTCGGACGCCAGCATTCGCCCCTGGCTGCTGGCCGACTTCCGGGCCGTGACCGGTCTCACGGTGGGTTCCACCGGGCGACCCGTGGCCTCCTCGCGCGCCCTCGACTCCGGCCGACCATTCGGGCTCGGATCCGTGTTCGCGAACACCCTGTTCTGGTCGTTGGCAGAGCACAGCCAATCCGAGGCAGCGCAGGCCGACGCTGCGCAGGCCGACGCAGCGCAGGCCGACGCTGCGCTGACTGACGATTCACCTGCCGACGATGCCACGATCGTGCGCTCCGGCTCTGCGGGCCGCGCGGCGGACGCCGACACCGTTCTCGCCCGCCCGGCCGGGGCCGACACCCTGATCTCCGACGTCCGGGCGCCCGGGCAGCCCGGGCCTGCGGCCGGCGCACGGGCCCGGGCCGCCGAGGCTCGCTTTGCGTTCCGGCTGCCGAACGGGGAGGAGATCCCGCTGGACCTTCCCTGCCGGCTCGGTCGCCGACCGCGAGCGCCGCGCATCAGTGCCACCGCGCCGGTGCGGCTGATCGAGGTTGCCTCGCCCACCTCCGCCGTCTCCGGAACCCACGTGGAAATACGACAGGAGGGCGGCTCTGTCGTTGTCACCGACCTCGGTTCCACGAACGGCACCGTGGTGGCTCCGCCACGCGGGCGCAGGCAACGGCTCCATTCCGGCCAATCGCTCGCAGTGCTGCCCGGTACGACGGTGCACTTAGGGGACGGTAATATCATCGAGATCCTCCCCGCAGCCGGCAACACGCCCGGTCAGTAATCGCACGGCAATTTCGGAAGGCACAACCGTGACCCAGATTGGTCAAGGCTCAACCGGTTCCATCGTCGTACTTCCATCGGTGCAGAAAACCGTGACGCTGGCCTGGGCGGCGATCACCGACACCGGGCACCGCCGCCAGATCAACGAAGACAGCCTCGTCGCCGAAATTCCCGTCTTCGCGGTCGCCGACGGCATGGGCGGTCACTCCGCCGGCGACGTCGCCAGCGCCGCCGTCGTGACCCGGCTGGCCGAGCTCGCCGGAACGGACCACGTCGAAGCGGAGGCGATCAACGACGCGCTCAGCCGTTCCGTCGTCGACATGGCCTCGGGCGAGGGTGTGACCGACCTTGGCACCGGAACGACCGTGACGGGCGCCGCGCTGGCCGTCGTCTCCGGCGAGCCGCAGTGGATCGTGTTCAACATCGGCGACTCCCGGGTGTACCAGCTCACCTCCGGCGTGCTGGAGCAGGTTACCACCGACCACTCCGTGGTCCAGGAACTCGTGGACGCGGGCCGGATCACCAGGGACGAAGCGGATGTGCACCCGCACGGCAACATCGTCACCCGCGCCGTGGGCTTCCACGAACCGCCCGTGCCCGACTATCGCATCCGCCCCCTGCAGGCCGGGATGCGGCTCCTGATCTGCTCCGACGGCCTGACCAAGGAGCTGACGGCGTACGGCATCCGTCATTTCTTGATCTCCAACCCGCGGGCGGATGACGCGGCCAGGGCTCTCTTGGAAGCCGCGCTCGACAACGGTGGCCGCGACAACGTCACGGTGATCGTGCTCGACGTGATCACCGTCGGCGATGTCGTACCCCCAGAGTTGGGGTAGCTTTCTACCGCCCGTCCGGCAGCGAGACACCTAAAATTAGGGAGCGCCTGTCGAGTCACCCGGTCGATATGCGCCTACTCACGCACGACCCGCACTGATGATGACACCGGGAGGCGACATGGCACGGCGCTTACCCTCCACGCCGCCGAACCTGCCGGGATTCTCCTATCTCCGTCCGCTCGGATCCGGCGGTTTCGCCGACGTGTTCCTCTACGAGCAGAACATGCCCAGGCGCCAGGTCGCGGTCAAGGTACTCCTGTCCGAGATCGTCAACGATCACGTGCGCCAGCTATTCCAGGCCGAGGCCAACCTGATGGCCCAGCTGAGCTCGCATCCGTCGATTCTCACGGTTTTCCAGGCGAGTGTCTCCGCGGACGGACGACCGTATCTCGTCATGGAGTACTGCTCCTCGACCCTCAGCCAGCGCTACCGCTTTGAACCGCTCTCGGTGCCGGATACCCTGCGGATCGGTGTGAAGATAGCGAGCGCTGTCGAGACCGCGCACCGGTCCGGGGTGCTCCACCGGGACCTGAAGCCGTCCAACATCCTGGTCACCGCGTATGGGCACCCGGTGCTGTCGGACTTCGGGATCGCTGCCACCCTCGGCGAGGCCGAGAGGAGCGACGCCATCGGGCTCTCCATTCCGTGGTCGGCCCCTGAGGTGCTGCTCGGCGAGATCTCCGGGTCGGTCGCCTCGGAGGTGTGGTCGCTCGGCGCCACCCTCTACTCGCTCCTGGCCGGTATGTCCCCGTTCGAAGTGGCCGGTACCGAGAACGGTTCGGCCCAGATGATGGCCCGCATCAACAAGGCCCGCGTGCCGCCGCTCGACCGCGCCGACGTGCCGGCCCGGCTCGGCGCCATCCTGAATCGCTCGATGTCGCGGCGGCCGGAACTGCGGCAGCCGAGCGTGCTGGAACTCATCCGAGAGCTTCAATCGGTGGAGGCCGAACTCGGTCTCGCGCAGACGCCCCTCGAGGTGGAGCAGGACGGCTGGGCCGTCGCTGCCCCCGCCGACCAGGAGGACCGGACCCGGATCACGGGCATCAACTCAGTCGACGCCTACGCCGGCCGCCGCCGCCGGAAGGCGTCGCCAACCGGCCTCGGCGCGCGCTCGGCGACCTCGGCACTGCTGAGTACAGGGCAGCTGACCACCGGCCCGCAGGGGGACACTGTGACCACCCGGCCCAAGAAGCGGAGGCGCACGCTTACGGTATGGGGACTCGTGTCTGCGGCGGTGATCATCGTGGGACTCGCGACCACGGCGGCGACCGTGCTGGTGACCCAGGCCGGCACCGACATCCCTCTGGTCAGTGATGTGGATGGCGCGCTCCGCTCTGGAACCATCGTGTTCAGCTGGGCCGACCCCGGGGTCCGGGACGGCGACACCTTCGTGGTGACCCTGCGCAGCGGTCAGAGCAGCATCCAGCGGGGAACGGAATTCCGGGTCGACCCGCAGGGACAATCTCGGGTCTGTGTGACCGTCACGGTCAACCGGGACGGCAAGCTCGGCGCTCCGAGCGGGGAAAAATGCGTCGACACCGGCCTTCCGGGCGCGTCCGGCGGCGCCGGGTGATCCGTCGCTGGCTCGCCCGCCACCGCTCGCTCTTCGCCACCGCGCTCAGCGGCACCGTGGTCGTGGCCGTCATTGCCACCGTGGCCATCGCCTCCGGTGGATACACCGCGCAGCGCCTCGACCTCGGAGACGCGGCCGTCTGGGTGAGTAACGAGGCGCGCCAGGTCGTCGGGCGAGCGAATACGGCCGTCTTCGAACTGAACACGGTGGTCAGCGCCGGAAGCACCAGCCTCGACGTGGTGCAACGGGGCGCCACCGTGCTGGTGCTGGACCGTGGCAACAGCGCCCTCGACATCCTCGACCCCGCGACCGCGGAGGTGGCCGACAGCGTGGCCCTGCCGCCGGACGCTGCTTCGGTCTTCTTGGCCGGCGACCGGGCGGTGGTCACCGCGAACGGCGACGTCTGGAGCGTGGCCGCGAGCCAGCTGTCCGAGTTCGACAGCACCACCGAGCCGACGCTGGCCTTCGGTGCCGGCTCCGTGGTCAGCCTCGACGAGGCCGGCGTGCTGTTCGCCTTCACGCCGGCGACGGGGGAACTCTCCCAGGTCGACCTGCTCACCGCGGACACCATTACCAGTACGGTCACGCTCACGGCCGGCGAAAAGGATGACCGCTACCAGCTGACCAGCGTCGACGGCCGGTGGGCGCTGCTCAACGCCTCGAGCCGGCGACTGTTCCAGGCGGAGGGGGTTGAAGACCTGTCCGGGAGCATCCGTTCCGGGGATGAGCCCGTCCTGTCGGAGCCGAGCGTGACGGGCGACCGCGTTCTCATCGCCCACCGTGAGGGGCTCATTGCGGTGCCCCGTGCCGGCGGACGCCTGACTCCGCTCGTCACCGGCCGGAGCGGGGACGCCGCCGCGCCTGTACAGGACGCCTACTGCGCCCATGCCGCCTGGTCGGACGGCACCGTCTGGCGCGACTGCGCGGCGGCCGGCGCGGAGGGCGGCACCGGAAGCGACGGCGCCACCGCCACCCTGTCCGGCGTCGCCGGGGACGCCCGGCTGGCCTTCCGCCGGAACGGAACCGGACTCGTGCTGAACGACGCCCGCAACGGCACGACCTGGGCAGTGCAGCAGGGCAACGAACTGATCGACAACTGGGCCGAACTGATCGACACCGACCCCGATCAGCAGCAGGTCGAGCAGGCGGCTGACGACACCCCGCCGGAGTTCGAGAAGTCCCAGGTGCCACCCGTCGCTGTCGATGACGCTTTCGGCGGCCGGCCGGGACGCACCGTCACCCTGCCCGTACTGCTCAACGACTTCGACCCCAACGGCGACGTGCTGGTGATCTCGGCGCTCACCCCCGTGCCCGAGTCGGCCGGGCGGCTCGAGCTCGTGGCGGACACTCAGCAGGTGCAGCTGACCCTCACGCCGGAGGCATCCGGATCACTGAGCTTCGACTACATCATCGACGACGGGCGCGGCGGGAGCGCCTCGGCGACGGTCACGGTCGCGGTGCGCTCCCCCGAGGAGAACGCCGCACCCGTGCAGGCCCGCACGACGAACACCACGGTGCGCGCCAATGGACGGGTGACCACGGCGGTGCTGGGCGACTGGGTCGACCCGGACGGCGACCCGTTCTATCTGGCGGCGGCGACCGCGCCCGCACCGGACCAGGTCAGCTTCACGCCGGCCGGGTCCGTCGTCTACACGGATGCCGGCGCGGGCGGGGGCGCGAAAACGGTGGGCCTCACCGTCTCCGACGGCCGTGCCGGCGGGGCCGGCGCGCTCTCGGTGATGGTGCGGCCGAGCGGCTCGGTGCCCATCGTCGCCGAGGCGTTCGTGGTGCTTGCGACCGCCGGCAGCGAGGCGACCGTGTCGCCGCTGGAGCATGTGCGCGGTGGATCGGCGCCGCTGCGCCTGAGCAGCGTGCCGGCCAAACCCGAGGTGAACATCACCGCGGACTTCGACGCCGGCACCTTCCGGTTGCAGAGCAGCGTGGTGGGGGTGCACGAGATCGAGTACGCGGTGACGGATGGCGAACTCACCGCCACCGGGCGCATCCGCGTTAACGTGACGGCCGCGCCCGACGCCAGCAGCGCCCCCGTCACCGTGCCGCACACCGCATTCATCCGCGGCCAGCAGGCCACCCTCGTGGACGTGCTCGCCACGGACTCCGATCCGGCCGGTGGGGTACTCCTGGTGACGGGCATCACGGATGTCCCCGCCGACAGCGGGCTTCGAATCGAGATCCTCGACCAGCGCATCCTGCGCGTGACCCTGACCAAACCCCTCGAGGGCGGTACGGCCGTGTTCGGCTACCGGGTCAGCAACGGCCTCGCCGACGCCGCGGGCACGGTGACCGTGATCGAGATCCCGCCGCCGGCCCAAAAGCAGGCCCCGATCGCCGTGCCGGACTCGATCTCCGTGCGCGTCGGCGACGCCATCGACATCCCCGTGCTCGCGAATGACGAGCATCCCGAGGGCGACACCCTCACCCTGGCGCCGGAGCTCGCGACCGAACTGCCCGCTGGCGGCGGTCTGCTCTTCGTCTCGGGCCGGGTGCTGCGGTTCCTGGCGCCGGACACGGCCGGCAACGTCACCGCCGTCTACCGAGTGAACGCCCCAGACGGCCAGTTCGCGAACGCCGAGGTCAGCATCGCGGTGCGGGAAGCCGATCCCACCTCGAACAGCGCCCCCGTGCCGAAAACCGTGACGGCCCGTGTGCTCGCCGGGGACACGGTGAGCATCCCGATCCCGCTGTCCGGCATCGACACCGACGGCGACTCCGTGCAACTGGTCGGCCAGGAGACCAGTCCGGAGAAGGGGTCGGTCACGGTCACAGGCGTGGACTCGCTCGACTACACGGCCGGGGAGTACTCGGCCGGCACGGACACGTTCAGTTACTCGGTGGTCGACGCGCTCGGGGCCCGGGCCGTCGGCACCGTGCGGGTGGGGATCAGCCCGCGCCTCGACGGCGCCCGCAACCCGGTCGCCACTCCGGATGAAGTCGTGGTGCGCCCCGGCAGCACGATTGCCGTGCGGGTGCTCGAAAACGACTCCGACCCCGACGGCGGCACCCTGAGCATCACCGGCGTGGAGGCGAGCGGCCAGGCGAGCGGCCAGGCGAGCGGCGAGGCCGACTCGGGCACCGCCGTCGTCGACGGCGACACCGTGGCCGTGACCTCACCCGTGACACCGGGCCGCTACGGCTTCATCTATGAAATCCAGAACGTGCGGGGCGGAACGAGTTCCACCTTCCTCACGGTCGTGGTCCGCGAGGACGCCCCGCGCTCGCGTCCGGATGCACGCGACACTCACGTGCCGCTGTCCGACGTGCTCGAGGCCCGGACCGTCGACGTCGACGTGCTGGCCAACGTCTTCTTCGCGGAAGGGCCGGCCACCGCATTGGCTCTGACGGTGCCCGAGCGTTTCTCGGGAATCGCCGAGGTGACGCCGGCCCGGCGCATCCGGGTCACGGTGGGCTCGACCAGCCAGATCATCCCGTTCGCGGTGACGCACCCGGAGGACGCGAGCATCGTGTCCTACGCGTTCATCTGGGTTCCCGGGACCGACGACGCCCTACCCCAGGTGCGCCGCGGTGCCCCGCCGCTGACCGTGCAGAGCGAGGCGCTGCTCTCCATCGACATCAACGACTACGTCGTCGCGGTCGGCGGAAAAAAGGTGCGCCTCACCGACCGCAGCCTCGTGCGGGCGACGCATTCGGACGGGGCCGACCTGGCCCGGAACGACACCAGCCTCGCGTTCGCGAGCACCGACAAATACTTCGGGCCGGCGTCCATTTCGTTTGAGGTCACCGACGGTTCGGGGCCTGAAGACCCGGATGGGCGCACGGCGACCATCGTGCTGCCCATCGAGGTCACGCCCCGCGAGAATCAGCCGCCCGGTTTCAATGGAGCGGTGCTCGAGTTCGAGCCCGACCAGGAGAAGGTCATCGACCTGACCCGACTCACCAGTTACCCGTATCCGAACGACCAACCTGAGCTGGCGTACACCGTGCTCGACCCGCTTCCGACCGGTTTCAGCTACGCGCTCGACGGGCAGACGCTCACCCTGCGCGCCACGGAATCCACCCCGAAGGGCGCGCGGAGCACGATCACGATCGGCGTGCGCGACGGCGTTCAGGAGGGCCGAGCCGGCCGGGTCGACCTGCGCGTGGTCGCGTCAATGCGACCCGTCGCCATCCCCGTGACGGATGCCGCGGTCGCTCCCCGCGGTCGCACGACCGTCGTCGACGTGCTCGCGAACGACGGCGCCACCAATCCGTTCCCGTCCGTGCCGCTGCGCGTGCTCGCGGTGCGCGGCCTGGACGGCGGCGCCGTTCCGGCCGGGGTGAGCATCACGCCCAGCACGGACCGAAGCCGGCTGTCGGTCCGGGTTGCCTCGGATGCTGCGCCGACCGACCTGACCCTGCAGTACCAGGTGGCCGACGCGACGAACGACCCTGCCCGCTACGCCTGGGGCACCGTGCGCATCTCGGTGCAGGACAAACCTGACCCGGTGTCCAGCCTGCGCGTCACCGGCTTCTTCGATCGGGGCCTGTCCTTCTCGTTCAACGCCGGGGCCTTCAACAACTCGGCGATCACCGGGTATCAGATTTCCCTCCTCGACGCCGCGTCGGGGGCCGTGCTGTCCAACTCGCTCTGCTCAGCGACCTCCTGCCAGGTCGCGACGCCCGGCAACGGCCAGGGCAATGCTCTGCGAGTGTCGGTCGCCGCGCAGAACGGGATCGGGCTGTCCGAGGCGACCGTGCTGTCCGATCGGGTCTGGTCCGACTCGGTGCCGACCGCGCCGACCGGCCTGGTTGCGGAGCCGCTCGACGGCGGGCTGCGCCTGCGCTGGAACACCGTTGCCCCGGTGGGCGGCGGGACGGCGATTCGCGGCTATGTGGTGACCTGGAACGGCGCCGTCCAGGAGGAGGTCAGCGCTTCCGGATCGAGTTGCGCGGCGGGAACCTGCTCCGTCGACGTGATGGGCCTCGTCAACGGCGTGAACACTCCCTTTACGGTCAGCGCCCGCAACGACGCCTACCCGGCCCTGGCCGGTTGGAACAGCGCGGTGGGGAGTGCGACGCCGTTCGGCCCGGCCCGCGCCGGCGCGATCACGGCCAGCGCGGCCGACGCCGCCGGAGCGGTGACCGTGACGTGGGACGGGTTCGACGGCCGCGGCGCCCTCATCGGCGGCTACTTCGTGCAGCGGCTGCGCGAAGATCAGGTTCCGACGGGTGCGCAGGCGTGCACGGTGTCCGCGTCGGGGGAGCTTCAGCCACCGACAGAGGGCGGCATCGTCGCCCAGCAGAAGGCGCTCGGCGGTGACGCGACCAGCACCGTGTTCGACAGCCTCCTCGCGGACAACGGCCGCTACTACTTCGCCGTCTGGGGGTATAACAAGGCCGGCTGTGCCCCGACGGCGGTGGCGAGTGTTCTCGTGCGCCCAGCGCCCGGACCGGTCACCGATGTGCAGAGCACCATGGCGGCTCGGGGCGATGCTTGGGATCTGCGCGTCGACGGGATCAACCCGAGTGCGGGCATCCGGGACTACCGGCTGCGCGCGGTCGACGGCTCCGGCGGGGTCGTTCCGAGATCCGAGGTCGTCTTCGGCGGGGCCGGCTGGCCGCGCGAACTTCTGAGTCTCCCGTTCGGTGAGATCGTGCGTTATCAGGTTTCGGCCTGTACCGACTGGGGGTCGTGCGGGCCGTGGTCGGGCACGCTGACCGCGCCCGAGGCCTCCGTCAGCTTCACCGTGACCGGGCTTGCCTACGACCCGGCCACCGGAGTCATCAGCTGGACCAATGGGCCTCAGAACAACGGCCTTCCCGCCGCCTATAGCTGCTCGGTGCCCGGTGACGCCACGGTGACCCCGCGGGATGCCGACTCCCCGAACACCTGCAGGTTCGGCACTGGCGCGCCGCCCCCGCCAGCCGGTGCCGTGCTTCTGGCGGTGACCGTGAATAATCAGACCTATACCTATGCGCCGTGAACCAACGAAAGTGATCACCCCATGACGATGACCGCGGAGCAGGCGGCCCAGTTCGCCGACGTTTTCGACCGACTGGTGACCGGGGTCGAGCAGGTGCTGCTGGGCAAGCACCACGTCATCCGGATGTCGTTCACCGCGCTTCTCAGCGGCGGACACCTGCTGCTCGAGGATGTGCCCGGCACCGGCAAGACCTCGCTCGCGCGCGCCATCGCACAGAGCGTGCGCGGTACCAGCAACCGGGTGCAGTTCACCCCCGACCTGCTGCCGGGCGACATCACCGGGGTGAGCATCTACGACCAGCGCAGCGGGGCGTTCGAATTCCACCGCGGGCCGGTCTTCGCCAACATCGTTCTGGCCGACGAGATCAACCGGGCCAGCCCGAAGACCCAGGCCGCGCTGCTCGAGGTGATGGAGGAGGGTCAGATCACCGCCGACGGCGTCACCCACCCGGTGGCGGCCCCGTTCATGGTGATCGCCACCCAGAACCCGATCGAGCAGGCCGGCACATACCGGCTACCCGAGGCGCAGTTGGACCGATTCATCATGAAGGCCTCCATCGGCTACCCGGACCACGCCTCGACCATTCGCATCCTCGAAGGTGCCGGGCAGCGCGCGCACGAGGTGACCGTGCCTCCGGTGGTGTCCGCGGCGACCGTCGTCGAACTCGCCGCCCTGGCCCGCACCGTCTACGTCGACGCCACCATCAACGATTACGTGGCGCGACTGATCGACGGCACCCGCACGAGCTCCGAGGTACGTCTGGGCGTCAGCGTGCGCGGGGCGCTCGCGCTGATCCGCACCGCGAAGACCCTCGCCGCCGCGAACGGCCGCCATTATGTGGTGCCCGATGACATCAAGGAGCTGGCTCACGCCGTGCTCGGGCACCGGCTCGTGCTCGACCCCGAAGCCGAATTCGACGGCGTCACCGCCTCCAGTGTGATCGCCCGGGTGCTGATCGAGACTCCGCCGCCCAGCGACAGGCAGGCTGCGTGACGCAGATCGTGCCGGGTCCGGGCGCAGGCACAGCTACCGCGCCTGCGCTGCTCGCGCCCGCGCCGCCCGCTACTCTGCCGGTCGCAGTCTCCGGTGACGGCCGGCTGGCCGACTTCGTCGCGGCGGGAGTCCGGTTCGGGTGGGAATGCGGTGCTCGTGTCGCTGGCGCCCTGCGTGCGGTCTTGTCCGTGGTCACCCCGCTCGGCTGGGCCGTCCTGGCGGTCGTGGGGGTCTCGTTCCTGTTCGGCTATGCGCTGGGCTGGACCGAGCTGATCGTGATCGGCTGGGCCGGGCTCGTGCTCCTGGTGGCGGCATCCTGTTTCCTGATCGGTCGGAACGCGTTCGAGATCAACCTGCACCTGCCCGTGGATCGGGTGGTCGTGGGGGAGCGGGTGCCCGGCCAGGTGAGCGTGCGGAACCCGACCCGCCGGAGACTGCCGGGCGTGGGCGTCGAGGTGCGGGTCGGCTCCGGGCTGGCCGAATTCTCGATGCCGAGCCTCGCCCGCGGTGAGGACTTTTCGGACGTCTTCATCGTGCCGACCCGCAGACGCGGCGTGATGCCGATCGGTCCGGTGCGGACGGCGCGCGCCGACCCGATCGGGCTACTGCGCCGGGAGATCGTCTGGGCCGAACAGGTCTCGCTGTTCGTGCACCCGCGCACGGTCTCGATCCCGAGCATGAGCACGGGCTTCATCCGCGACCTTGAGGGCAATCCCACCCGTGACCTGACCAACAGCGACGTCTCGTTCCACGCGCTGCGCGAATACGTGCCCGGGGATGAGCGGCGCACCATCCACTGGAAGAGCACCGCGAAGACCGGCCGCTACATGGTGCGCCAGTTCGAGGAATCTCGCCGCAGCCACCTCATGGTCGCTCTCAGCCTGGCGCAGTCCGATTATGCCGGCGAGGACGAATTCGAGATGGCCGTCAGCGTCGCCGGCAGCCTGGGGGTGCGGGCCATCCGCGACGCGCGCACGGTCTCCGTTGTCGCCAGTGCGGTGCCGCCGGACTCCAGCCGACGACGGATGCCGGGACTCCGTCCGCTGAGCACCCTCACCCGCACCCGGCTGCTCGACGATCTCAGCGGCGTGGAACGCTCCCTGGCCGCCCTGCCGGTCAGCGAGCTGGCCAGGGCCGCAGCGGACACCGTGGCCGGCATCTCGGTGGCCTTCCTGGTGTGCGGGTCGGCCACCACCCTCACGCAGGTGCGCACGGCCGCCAGCCGTTTTCCGGCCGGCGTCGACGTGGTCGCCGTGATCTGCGCCCCGGAGACCGTCCCCAGCCTCCGCCGCGTGGCCGAGTTGAGCGTGCTCACCATCGGCTACCTCGACGACCTGCAGCACAGTCTCGCCCGAACGAAGGCGGCATGAGCGCGCGGTGGGTGAGGAGCGGAGGCGCGCGCCGAGGCGGCATGGCGGTCCGCGGCATCCGTCTGGACTGGCGCTTCATCGTCGGCAACACCGTCGGGCTGCTCCTGGCGACCCTGATCGCGAGCGCCTCGCTCTGGCCGGTCTATCAGAGCCGCGAGTTCATCGTGCTGGTCGGCGTCACCTTCGGGCTGGGTACCGTCGTCGCCATACTGGGGGCGCTGTTCCGCTGGGGCACCTGGCTGGTGGCGCTTTCCACCGTGGGGGTCTACCTACTCGCCGGGGTGCCACTGGCCGTTCCTGGTCGGGCGGTGCGCGGCATCCTGCCCACCCCGGACGGCCTGCTCGACCTGCTCGCCGCGACCGCGCTGAGCTGGAAACAGCTCGTCACCATCGTGCTTCCGGTCGGTTCCTATCAGGCGCTGCTCGTGCCCGCCTTCATTCTGGTGCTGCTCAGCACCGTGATCGGGCTGTCGGTCGCCCTCCGCGCCCCGGTCGGCGAGCTCGGCACACTGGCCCCCGCCATCCTGTTCGTCAGCGGCATCGTGCTGGGCCCGACGGTCGCGACCATGCCGATCGGAACCGGTCTCGGCCTCTTTGTCGTGCTCCTGTTCTGGCTGCTCTGGTTTCGCTGGATGCGCCGCCGTTCCGGCGTGCGGCTCGCCCTGCAGCAATCCCGCCGCAGCACGGCGTCGTCGTCCGACCGGCGGCTCGCGGCGGCCCGCGGGCTGGTCAGCGCAGCCGTGATCGTGGCGGTGGCGATCGCCGCGGGAACCGGAGCCGCGGTCGTGCTGCCGGCCGACGTGCCGCGCGACGTGCTGCGCGCTCGGGTGCAGCAGCCGTTCGACCCTCGGGCCTACCCGAGCCCGCTGAGCGAATTCCGCGGTTACCTGCAGGCCGGGCGGGCGGATGCGGTGCTCCTCGAGGTGACCGGCCTCCCGAGCGGCGGCCGCCTCCGCTTGGCCACCCTGGACAGCTACGACGGGATCGTCTACTCGGTCGGCAGCGACCAGGTCAGCAGCGCGTCCGGCTCCTTCACCCGGCTGCCGGACCGTCTCGACCAGTCCCTGGTCGACGGCGACCCGGCCACCCTCACGGTGACCGTCGAGGGCTACACCGGCGTCTGGGTGCCCGGCGCCGGCCAGCTCGAACGCATCACGTTCAACGGCCCCACCCGGATCCTGCGCTCCGACTCCTTTTATTACAACGACAACAGCGGCACGGCCGCGGTGCTCACCGGGCTGGTCCGGGGCGATGGTTACCAGAGCGTGGGCGTCATCCCGCGGTCACCGGACAGCCTGACCGACCTGCGACCCGGCAGCGCCGTGCTGCCTGCGCCCGCTGTTCTGCCGGACGAGGTCGAACAGACGCTCGCCCGCTACGTGCAAGCCGGCGACCCGCCCGGTGTGCAGCTGCAGGCCATGCTCGACGGCCTGAAAACGGATGGTTACATCAGCCACGGCATCCTTCCGGACGAACCGGCGAGCCGGTCCGGGCACGGCGCCGACCGCATCAGCGAGCTGTTCACCGACCAGCCCATGCTCGGCGACGCCGAGCAGTACGCCGTGGCCGCGGCCCTGATGGCGCGCCGGCTCGGCTTCCCGGCCCGGGTCGTCATCGGCTTCGTGCCGCAGGCGGCCGCCGGCGCCGAGGCCGCCTCCGGGGCCGAGGCGGTCCCCGTCGTCGGTTCCGACATCTCGGCGTGGATTGAGGTTTCCTCTACCGAGGGCTGGGCCACGATCGATCCGAACCCGGCCGTGCGGGACATCCCGGCTCGGGCCCCCGATGACCCGTCGGTTGTTTCCCGGCCGCAGTCGGTTGTGCCCCCGGCCCTCCCCGACCCGGTGGAACTGCGCGAGCCAGCCCCGCCGGAGAGCACCAGCGACGACCCGCCGGAACCGCTCAACCCGCTGCTGGTCTTCCTGCTCGCCGCGGCGACCATCGCCGCCTGGACGCTCCTCGGTCTCGGCGTACTGATCTCGCCCCTCCTGCTGATCGCCCTGGCCAAAGCACGCAGGCGGCAACTGCGCCGCACCCGGTCCACACCGCTCGACCGGATTCGGGGCGGCTGGCGAGAATTCACCGACGCCGCCGTGGACCATGGCATCGATGTTCCGGTGGGGGCCACCCGCACGGAAGTGGCCGCGCTGGTGCCGGGAGCGGAACCTCTGACACTGGCCGTCGCCGTTGACCGTGCCGTATTCTCCCCGGAACGGCCGGGCAATGCCGCCGCCGAGGACGTGTGGACCGCGGTCACCGACCTGCGTCGCTCGCTCAACGCGGGGAGCAGGCGCACCGACCGGCTTCGGGCCCTCGTGTCGTTGCGTTCGCTGGGTCGGTACGCTGGAGGGGCATCCGTTCGCCGATCTGCCCCGAGCGGGAGCGGCCCTGCACCGGGAGGAGCCCGCCCATGAACTGTCTGATCTGCGGTGCGCAGCTTCCCGTCGGCGCCATGTTCTGCGGCGAATGCGGCAGCTCGAGCACGGCCACCCCGCTCACCCGGAAGCGACCGGACCCGCGGCCCAGTGACACAACGGTCATCCTGCCGCTCCGTCGGCGCTCCGTGATCTCGGTGCCGGTCGTGTCGGTGCCGGTCGTGGTGCCGGTCGTGTCGGCTCCGGTCGAGTCGGTGCCGGTCGTGTCCGCCCCGGTCGACGCTCCCGCCCCAGTGCCGCTCCAGGCTCCGGAACCCGCCCCCGCCCCTACCGCGTCCCTGTTCGTGCTCCAGTTCAGCACGGGGGAGACGATCTCGGCCCTCGGCACCGGCCTGATCGGTCGCCGGCCGCTGCCCCAGCCGACCGAACGCGTCGACATCCTGGTGCAGATCAACGACCTCGGCCGTTCGGTGTCGAAGAGCCACCTCGAGTTCGGCCAGTACGATGGCGAGTTCTGGGTCAGTGACCGGTACTCGGGCAATGGCACCATCATCCGTCGCCCGGATGCGGTGGCGGTGCGCTGCGAACCCGGCCGGCGCTATCTGGTGCCGCGTGGTTCCCGGGTCGAGATCGCGGACCAGTTCTTCATCCTCAATTAGTCCCTCACCAACTGACCCCTCCCCGGCCAGATGAGTGTGCCCAATGACCGTGGGCGCTGAAGGTCCGCGGATTGGAGTGTTCCGAGGCGATTATGCTCGGTGCCGGTGCCGGTGCCGCGCCGGTGCTGCCGCCGCTGCCGCCGCTGCCGCCGCTGCCGTCGCCGAGCCGCCGCCGAGCAGACGCCGAGCCGCCGCCGATGCGGACGCGATCGACCCGAACGAATTCGACGGAGATTTTGCCCAAAACAGCCCGAAATACTTTGCAAAAGCAGTCTTAAACGAGATTCTCCGTTGAATTCGTTCGACGCTGTGAGCGATGCAACCGATCGATCCGGACTCACTCAGCCGGCCCCTCCCCAACCCGGCCGGCCGTCATCCCGGGACGGATGCCGGCGCCCGCGGTGGCGCCTGCCTCCGGAGTGATGGACTGATGCGGTGATCCGAGCCGATGTCCCGCTGACCCTCCCCACCCGCCCGGCCGACCTGCCGCCGCCTGGCTTCCCACTCATCGCGAGCGTGGCGCCGCTGGCCGCGGCCGGGGCGATCTGGCTGATCACGGGCTCAGCCTTCGTGCTGATCTTCGCGGTGCTCGGCCCGGTCATCGCCGTGGCCGGCATGCTCGACGCGCGGCGCACGGGCCGCCGCACCCGGCGTACCAACGCCCTCGACCAGGGGCAGGCACTGGCGACACTGCGGGCCGAGGTGGCCCTGCGCCATGAGGAGCTGCTTCGCGCGCACTGGCGGCGCACGCCCTCGGCCAACAGCATCGTCGCCGCCCCGCACGCCGCCATCCGTTGGACCGGTTCGGGAGCAGACGTGAGCCTGGGCTCCGGTGCGGTGCCCAGCGGGCTACGCCTCGACGGTGGCGCCGCTCCCGACGAGCATCGCGATGTGCGCGACTGGGCGGCCACGCTCACCGAGGCACCGATCGACGCTGATGCCGGCGGTGGTATCGGCATCGTCGGACCGCTGTCGCTCGGGCAGGCGCTGGCCCGCGGGCTGCTGGTGCAGCTGGCCTGCTCCCTGGCTCCAGACCAGGTCGGACTCACCGTGCCTGATCGCGGTTGGGAATGGGCGGTCGCCCTCCCGCATGACACCGGGCAGTCCTGCGCCCGCCGCCTCGTGATCTGCCAGGCGCCGTCGGGCGGGGCACCCAAGTCGGGCGGGGCACCCCTGGGCGGGGCACCCAAAGGGTCGGGGTTGGTCGTCGCCCTGGCCGGCACTCTTGCCGAATTGCCGTGGGGCTGCGACACCATCGTGCGGTTGCAGGGTCCCGGCCGGGCTGAGGTGCTGCGCTCCAGCGTGCACGCCTGTGGGAGTGGCTTCCGGCCCGAGCTGATCACCGTCGAACAGGCGATCGTGGTCGCCCGCGTGCTAAGCGCCCGGGCCTCGGCGGCTGGATTGGTCCAGAATGCGCGGCGAGTCCCCGCATCCGTTGCCCTTGGTGAGCTCTCTGGCTTCCAGCCCGGGTATCGGGCACCGCATGGGCAGCCCCAATCGCCGAACCTCCGTTGCGTCATCGGGGTGGGAGAAGCGGGGGAGGTGTCGCTCGACCTGGTCGGGGCAGGGCCGCACGCGGTCGTCGGCGGCACGACCGGCAGCGGCAAAAGCGAACTGCTGGTGACCTGGGTGGCGGCGATGGCGGCGGCGGCCGGCCCCGACGAGGTGACGTTCCTCCTGGTCGATTTCAAGGGTGGGGCCGCGTTCGCCCCGCTCTGCGCCCTTCCCCACTGCGTGGGTTTGATCACCGACCTGGACGTGCACCAGGCCGCCCGGGCGCTGGCCAGCCTGGCCGCCGAGCTGCGGTATCGCGAACGCGTACTCGGGCATGCCGGCGCGCGTGACATCGTGGACTTGCGGAGGCAGGATGCCGGCGGGGCGCTTCCGCGGCTCGTGATCGTGGTCGACGAATTCGCGACCATGCTCACCGCATTCCCCGACCTGCACGCTCTGTTCGTCGACATAGCCGCGCGGGGCCGGTCGCTGGGCGTGCACCTGATCCTCTGCACCCAGCGGCCCACCGGTGTGGTGCGTGACGCCCTGCTCGCCAACTGCACGCTGCGGGTGTCGCTGCGGGTGAACAACCGCGCCGACAGCGTGGCGGTGCTGGGCACGGATGCGGCCGCGGCCCTCGGCGCGGACCAAGCCGGCCGCTGCCTGATCGCCGCGGACTCCTCGGGGCCCGTGCTCTGCCAGGTGGCGACGACCTCGCCGCGCGAGATCCGCTCCCTCGCAGTCGCGGACGCCGATGCGCCGAACCCTCGGCGCCCCTGGCTCGACCTGCTGCCTCAGACGGTAAGCCGCGAGGACCTCCTCGCCCTCGTCGCGGGCGGAACGGCGGCAGACGAGAGTGCGTTCGGCGGCGCCGCGGTGGCGGCCGGGCACGACCGTGCCGTTCCCGACGCTCGTGCCGCGCCCGGCGGTCTGCTGGGCTTGCTCGACGAGCCGGAACTGCAGCGCTACCGGGTGGCCCGCTACGAGCCGATCGCCGAGGGCAGCCTGCTCGTGATCGGCGGTCCCCGCTCGGGCAAGTCAACTGCGCTTGCGTCGGTCGCGGCGGGGTTCGCGCCCGTTGGAGATGCCGTGCTGCTCGGAGCGGACGTCGAGGCGGTGTGGGACTGCCTCGTCAAGGCGCGCCAATGCCTCGACGCCGGCGGGAGTCCGGCTGCCAGGCTGCTGCTTCTCGACGACTTCGATAGCGTGCATGCCCGCTGGGACCAGGAGCACCGTCCGGCGGCCCTCGAACTGCTCGCCGGGCTGCTCCGCGACGGCGCGGAGGGCGGCCTGCGGATCGTCATCGCCGCGCAAAGGCTCACCGGATCGCTGCAGTCCCTGCCTGCCCTGTGCCAGAGACGGCTGGTGCTGCGCCTGCCCGATGTCGCCGAGCACGTCGCGCTCGGAGGAGTGGCTGCCCTGTTCGACGACCGCCTTCCGCCCGGCGGCGGGAGCTGGCAGGACCATCGCATCCAGCTCCTCGCGCCGGAGCAGAGCGGTGCAATCCCGGATGTCGCGGCGCAGCGGGACATCGAGCCACGCACGGATGCCGCCGCGCTCCTGGGGCGGCCCGGGCAGACCCTTCTCGTCGTGTCGGACTCGCCGTCCCGCTCGGCCGCAGTGCTGGGAACGGTCCCCGGCGCGCGGGTCGTCGACCTCGCGGCGGTGTCCCACGGCGAGCTGGCGGAGGCCGCGCAGGCAGGCGCGTCGCTCCGGCTGAGCGAGTCACAATCAGGCACCGCCTTCGTCGGAGACGTGGACGCGTGGCAGGCGCAGTGGTCCCTGCTGGGTGCCCTGCGCCCGCACGCGGACCTGGTCTTCGACGGCTGCAGCCTGGCCGACTACCGGGCCATCAGCCGACGCCGGGACCTGCCTCCGCCGTTGGCACCCAACCGAGGTCGGGTGTGGGTACTGCGCCCGGACGGCGCCGTGCACCGGGCCACGCTGCGGGCCCAGGTCGTGTAGCCGCCGGCCGCGAAGTCCCGGAGCGAAGTCCCGCAGCACAGTCCCGCAGCACAGTTCAGCGGTGCCGGCCCCGCCGCCGTCCCGCCGTGGATCAGGCCAGCGCGTCCACCAGACCGCGGAGCGGCAGCGAGTGCGCACTCGCGACCGGGCCGCTGGTGATGAGGCCGCCGACCGTGGACAGGCCTAAAGCGAGCGCGGCATCCGTTCGGAGCGCGTCCTTCCAGCCTCGGTTCGCGATCAGCCGAACATAGGGAAGCGTGGCGTTGGTGAGCGCATAGGTGGACGTGCTCGGCACGGCCCCGGGCATGTTCGCCACGCAGTAGAACAGGGACTGATGCACAGTGAACGTCGGATCGGCGTGCGTCGTCGGGTGGGAATCGGCGAAGCAGCCGCCCTGATCCACAGCGATGTCCACGAGCACGCTGCCCGGCTTCATCCGGGACACGAGCTCGTTGCTGACCAGCTTGGGGGCCCTGGCCCCGGGGATCAGGACCGATCCGATCACCAGGTCGGACAACACCAGCGCCCGGTCGATCTCGTAGCTGTTCGAGGCGATGGTCTGCACCCGCCCGTAGTACAGCGCGTCGATTTCGCGCAGGCGGAACAGGTTGGTGTCGAGCACGGTCACCTGGGCGCCGAGCCCGAGGGCGACCTGCATGGCTGCCGTGCCGGCCACACCGCCGCCGAGCACAGTGACCCGAGCCGGATGCGTTCCGGGCACCCCGGGCACGAGCAGGCCCGGTCCGCCGTTGGGCTTGAGCATCGCGTTGGCGCCGACGATGGGTGCCAGGCGGCCCGCAACCTCGCTCATCGGCGCGAGCAGCGGCAGCGCCCGCGTCGGCAGCTGCACGGTCTCGTAGGCGATCGAGGTGACACCGCCCTCCAGCAGCGCACGGGTCAGGGCTGGTTCCGCGGCCAGGTGCAGGTAGGTGAACAGCAGCAGATCGGGGCGGAAATAACCGTACTCGCTCGCCACGGGCTCCTTTACCTTGAGCAGCAGGTCGGCGGCGGCCCAGGTTGACGCGGCATCCGGCATGATCGTCGCGCCCGCCGCCGCATAGCTCTCGTCGCTGAGCCCGGAGCCGAGCCCGGCCCCCGTTTCGATCAACACCTCGTGCCCGTGCGCCACGAGGTCGTGTACGCCGGCCGGGGTGATCGCCACCCGGAACTCGTTGTTCTTGATTTCTGCCGGAACTGCGACCTTCATGGCGCTCCCTTGTCTAACGAATTCGACGGAGATTTTGATTCAAAAATCGTTTTTTGGGCCAAAAACGGCCTTTATGGTGAAAATCTCCGTCGAATCGGTTCAAACCCTCAGTGGTGGACCTCCGGGCGGTGGACCACTCTGGCCTGAGCGAAATCCTACCGCCGCCGAACAGCTCATTTCGATTGAGAGTGTCGGCATAGAGTGCTGATTTCGTGCGTGATCTGACCAAAAATTAACGATTCGGTCACTCTTGGGTGCGCAGGGGGCGCTCCTGTGCAAGTATCTAGCAACTCGCAATGAAAGCTGTGAGAGCTCATCCGCTGAGAAGTGCAAGGAGACCCGACCATGAAGCCCAGGCCGTTGCCCGCAGATCCCATGATCGCTCAGCTGGTCCGTCAGGCCCGGGCGACCACGATGGGGCGCCGCGCTCTGCTCGCCGGAGCCGGTGGCGGGGCCGCAGCCCTGGCGCTCGCCGCATGCTCGACCGGAGGGGCCACGAAGCCCACCGCCGCCCCCGACGAGTCCGACAGCAGCAAGCTCGTGCGCTGGGACAACTGGGCGCTCTACATCGACGTCGATGACGCCGGCGACTACCCCACACTGGATGCGTTCACGGCCGAAACCGGCATCAAGGTCGAGTACACCGAGGCCGTCGACGACAACAACACCTACTACGGCAAGGTCAAGGACCAGCTCGCCCTCGGCCAGGACATCGGCGCCGACACCGTCTGCCTGACCGACTGGATGGTCGGCCGTTGGATCCGGTTCGGCTACACCCAGGAACTCGACCAGGCCAACATCCCCAACTTGAAAAACCTGCTCCCGTCCCTGAAAGACGTGGGCTTCGACCCCGGCCGCAAGATGAGCGTGCCGTGGCAGGGCGGGTTCGCCGGCATCTGCTGGAACAAGGAGAAACTTCCGAACGGCATCGCCTCGGTCGAGGACCTGTGGAGCTCCGACCTCAAGGGCCGGGTCGGCGTTCTGTCCGAGATGCGCGACACCATGGGACTGATCATGCTCGACATGGGTGTCGACATCGCGGGCGACTGGGGCGACGACGAGTTCTTCGCCGCGATCGACGTGCTGGAGAAACAGGTCGGCGATGGCCAGGTTCGCAACATCAAGGGCAATGCGTACAAGGAAGACCTCATCAACGAGGACACCCTCGCCGCCATCGTCTGGTCCGGCGACATCGTGCAGCTCAACGCCGAGAACGGGGACAAATGGGAGTTTGTGGTCCCCGACAAGGGCGGCACCCTCTGGAACGACAACTTTCTGGTGCCGATCGGCTCCACGCACAAGAAGAATGTCGAGAAACTCATCGACTACTACTACGACCCGGCCGTCGCCGCCGAGGTCGCCGCCTACGTGAACTACATCACCCCCGTCGCCGGCGCCAAGGAAGCCGCGATGGCGATCGACCCCGAGCTCGCGAACAACCAGCTGATCTTCCCGGACGACACGACCCTGGCCAAGGCTCGCGTCTTCCGCACCCTGACCGGCGCGGAGGAGCAAAAGTACGACGCCGCCTTCCAGGGCATCCTGCTGGGCTCGTAGGGATGGCCAACGGAGAATTCGCCAGCGCGGGGGCCGACCTGGAGCTGGTGGGTATCCAGAAGAGGTTCCCGGGCTTCACCGCTATCGAACATCTCGACCTGAAGATCCCCGCGGGGTCGTTCTTCGCGCTGCTCGGCCCGTCCGGCTGCGGCAAGACCACCACCCTGCGCTTGGTGGCCGGCCTCGAGGAACCGACGGCCGGGCGCATCCTGATCGGGGGCACGGATGTGACGAACCAGAAATCCTTCCAGCGTCCGGTCAACACGGTGTTCCAGAGTTATGCCCTCTTCCCGCACATGACAGTGTTGGAGAACGTCGCCTTCGGGCTGCGCCGCCGGCGGATGGACGACCCGGTCGCCAAGGCTCACGAGGCGCTCCGCCTGGTGGAACTGGACCACCTCGCCGCCCGCCGCCCGCAACAGCTCTCCGGCGGACAGCAGCAGCGCGTGGCCCTCGCCCGCGCGATCGTCAACCGGCCGGCCCTGTTGCTGCTCGACGAGCCCCTCGGGGCGCTCGACCTGAAGCTGCGGCGCCAGATGCAGCTCGAGCTCAAGACCATCCAGGAGGAGGTCGGCCTCACGTTTCTGCACGTCACCCACGACCAGGAGGAGGCCATGACCATGGCCGATACCGTCGCGGTCATGAACAAGGGCCGGATCGAGCAGATGGGCGCCCCCGAGGAACTCTACGAGCTGCCGCGCACGGCGTTCGTCGCTAACTTCCTCGGCCAGTCGAACCTGTTCACCGGCCCCGTGGTCGGTAGCACGAGCGAGGCCATCTCCGTGGCCGTGGCCGGCCAGAAAATCGTGGTTCCGGCGGCGCGCGCGCACCGGCACACCGGCGAGGTCACGATCGGCGTCCGCCCGGAGAAGCTGACCCTGCACGTGACCGAGCCCGTCGCCGACGTCGCCCGCAACCTGATGGGTCCCGGCCGGGTGATCGACGTCTCGTTCAGTGGGGTCAGCACCCAGTACCTGGTCGAGGTCGTCGGCGTCGGCACCCTCATCGTCTTCGCGCAGAACATGGCGTTCGGCCCCGTCGCCCATGAGGGGTCCGAGGTCTGGCTGGACTGGAACATCGAACACGGCTTCGGGCTCGAGGACGACGCCTCGGCGGAGCCCCGTTTCGAGGCGGACGACAGCACCCGAAGCATCGCGACCCAGAAACGCTCCTCCCTGCTCACGGAGCTTGAGGAAGCCTAGGGTGGCGTTCGCGGCATTCTCCACCAGCACCACCGCGCCCGAACCGGCGCCGCGCCGGAAGAGCCCGATCGCGCTGCTCCTGCTGTTGCCGGGCATCCTCTACCTGGTGCTGTTCTTTCTGGCCCCCCTCGTCTCGCTGCTGCTGACGTCGTTCCAGGCCCCCTCGGAATTCGGCGACGTCGGCCAGTACTCCTACGCCTTCCGCTGGGAGAACTACGTCGACGTGATCACGGCCTACTGGCCGCACATCATGCGCTCCTTCGGCTACGCGTTGATCGCCACGCTGCTCGCCCTGGTGTTCAGCTACCCGCTGGCGTACTTTATCGGCGTGAAGGCGCGGCCCTGGCCGTTGCTGCAGAGCCTCATGCTGGTGCTGGTGATCGCCCCGTTCTTCATCAGCTTCCTGCTGCGCACCCTGGCCTGGAAGCAGCTCCTGTCCGACGAGTCGTTCGTGATCACCTCGCTCAAGGCTCTGTCGTTGCTGGCACCGGATGCCCATTTCACGGGCACTGCTTTCGCCGTCATCTTCGGGCTCACCTACAACTTCATCCCGTTCATGACCCTGCCGCTCTACACGACGCTCGAACGGCTCGACCTGCGCTACCTCGAGGCCGGCAGCGACCTCTACGCGCATCCGTTCGACGTGTTCCGCAAGATCACGATCCCGCTGTCGATGCCCGGCATCGTGGCCGGAACCCTGCTGACCTTCATCCCGGCGGCCGGCGACTACATCAACGCGAGCCGGGACTTCCTCGGCGGACCGGACACCCAGATGATCGGTAACGTGATCGAGGCCAACTTCCTGGTGCTGCAGAATTATCCGGCGGCGGCCGCGCTGTCGATCATCCTGATGTCGGTGATCCTGGTGATCGTGAGCGTCTACGTCAAACGGTCGGGCACGGAGGAGCTGCTGTGAAAATCTCCCTGGGCAAGTGGTTGCTGCCGCTCTACACGGTGCTGGCGCTGATCTTCCTGATGGTGCCGATCGTCTACACGTTCGTGTTCTCGTTCAACGACTCGCTCAAGTCCAACATCACCTGGCGCGGGTTCACCTTCGACAAGTGGCTGAACGTGTGCCAAGTGCAGAACGGCGCCGTCTGCGAGGCGTTCGGCAACAGCATCCTGATCGGCGTGGTGGCCACGGTGGCCGCGACCACGCTCGGCACCATGATCGCGATCGCCCTCGTGCGGTACCGGTTCCGGTTCCGGTCGCAGACGAGCCTGCTCCTGTTCCTGCCGATGGCCACGCCGGAAGTCGTGCTCGGCGCCGGCCTGGCCGCGCAGTTCCTGTCGCTCGGCGTTCCGAAGGACATGTCTACGATCATTCTGGCTCACACTATGTTCTGCATCAGCTTCGTGGTGGTGACGGTCAAGGCGCGTGTCGCGAGCCTCGACCCCGCGCTCGAGGAGGCCGGCCGAGACCTCTACGGCTCGGCAACCCAGGTGTTCGCGCGGATCACCTTTCCGCTCCTGCTGCCCGGCATCCTGGCGGCCGCGCTGCTCTCCTTCGCGCTGAGCTTCGATGACTTCATCATCACCAACTTCAACTCCGGCGCCGTCACCACGTTCCCCAAGTACATCTACGTGTCCGCAGCCCGGGGGATCCCGGCCGAGGCGAACGTGATCGCGTCGGCGGTGTTCATTTTCGCCCTGGTGATCGTGGTCACCGCCCAGGTATCCCGGGCGGCCAAGGAGAAGCGGCTGGCAAAACTGGGCTGACTCCCGGCCCGCGCCCTACACGTAGCTGGCGCGGATCTCCCCGACCGGGAGCCCACCGCCCAGCACCATCAGGTGCAGCTCGGGCAGAATGCCCTCGACGTCGCTGTGTGCGATCGCACCGGAGTCCGCGAGCAGACGCAGGGCCACGATGGTGGTTGCCCGCAGGCTGCCGTCGAGAATCTTGAGGGCGACCGTCGTGCCGTTGGCGGCGGAGGCGACGCAGATGCCCTCCGCGCCGGTCTTCACGAACAGTCCGAGGCGGTCGATCACGACCGTGTCGGGCATGCCGGGTCCGGCGATGACCCAGCCGTTCTGCCGTATTGCCTCGCCGAGGAAGCCGGCCTCGCGGTAGATCGCGAACGGCGAGTTTGACTTGGACGTGGCGATGCGGGCGATGCCGCGTGCCAAAGCGGTGAGGGACAGCGCGTGAACCGGCGCGCCACATCCGTCGATGCCCGACGCCGACGGCCGCTCGCCGGTGAAGCGCTCCACCACGTCGAGAATGCGCTTCTGCAACGGATGCGCCGGCTCCAAGTATCCAGACAGCGCCCAGCCGTTCTGCTGGCAGGCCACGAGCATCGCGGCGTGCTTGCCCGAGCAGTTCATGTAGATCGGGGCCTTGGCGGCCCCCAGTCGCACCAGGGCGTCGCGGGTGGGGGAGTCGTCCGGCCAGGCCGCCGGGCAGGCGAGCGCCGTCTCGGGGATGCCGGCGCGGGCGAGGAGCCCGCGCACGAGGTCGGCGTGGCGCTGCGTTCCGGTGTGGCTGGCGGTCGCGATGGCGGCGTCTTCCCCGCGCAGGGTGACCCCGCTGGCCATCACGGCGATGGCCTGGAAGGGCTTCATCGACGACCGCGGAAAGATCGGGGTGGTCACATCGCCGAGGGCGCGTAGGACCGCGCCCTCGCTGGTGAGCACGACCGCGCTGCCGGCATGCCTCGATTCGATGAAGCCGCTGCGCTCGACCACGGCCAGTTCGACCGCATCGGGGACGAAGAACGTCTGCCCGGCGTGGATTGGCACCTCGAATGTCGTTGTCACGGTGTGTGCTTCGCGCCTAAAGCGCGGCGATGGCGTCGTCGATGACCGAGAGGGCATCGTTCAGGAGGGCATCACTCACGGCCAGGCTCGGGAGGAAGCGCAGCACGTTGCCGTAGGTTCCGGCGGTGAGCAGCAACACGCCGTGCTGGGCGGCGTAGGCGGCGATGGAGGACACTGCGGCGGCGTTCGGCGCCTTCTCCGTGTCACCGGTGCCCGGCTGCACGAGTTCGATGGCGATCATGGCGCCGCGACCGCGGATCTCGCCGATGATGTCGTACTTCTCCTTGAGGGAACCGAGGCCGGCGCGCAGGGTGTTCTCGATACGCACACCCTCGGCGAGCAGATCGCCTCGCTCAATCGACTCGAAGACCGCTATGGCCGCTGCGCAGGAGACCGGGTTACCGCCGAAGGTTCCGCCGAGGCCGCCGGGCTGCGAGGAATCCATGATCTCGGCGCGGCCGGTGACGGCGGCCAGCGGCATGCCGCCGGCGATGCCCTTGGCGGTGAGCACGAGGTCGGGGGTCCAGCCGAAGTGCTCGCTGGCGTAGTACTTGCCGGTGCGGGCCATGCCGCTCTGGATCTCGTCTGCGATCATGACGACGCCGTTCGCGGTGCACCAGGTCTGCAGGGCGTTGAAGTAGCCCTCGGCCGGAACCATGAAGCCACCCTCACCCTGGATGGGCTCGACGACCAGGCAAGCCAGGTCGGTGGGTCCGACGACCTTCTCGAGGTACGCGATCGTGCGCGCCGCGGCATCCGCCCCGCTCAGACCGTCGTGATACGGGTAGGAGCTGGGGGCGTGGTAGACATCGCTGGCGAGGGGGCCGTAGCCGGTGGCGTAGGGCATGGCCTTGTAGTTCATGGCCATGGTCAGCACCGTGCGACCGTGGTAAGCGTGGTCGAGCACGGCGACGGCGCGGCGGCCGGTGTGCTTGCGGGCGATCTTGACACCGTTCTCGACGGCTTCGGCGCCCGAGTTGATCAGCACCGACTTCTTCGGCCAGGAGCCGGGGGTGTGCTCGGCGAGAAGCTCGCAGACGCGCACATACTCCTCGTAGGGCGTGATGGTGAAGAGGGTGTGGATGAAGTCCTGGGTCTGTTCGACGGCGGCCGCGACCACGCTGGTCTCGGTGTGGCCGATCGTGGTCACACCGATGCCGGCGCCCAGGTCGATGAACTGGTTGCCGTCGACGTCGACGAGGATGGCGCCGTTCGCCTTGGCGATGTAGACGGGCAAAGCGGATGCGACGCCGCCGGAGACGACGGCGAGCCTGCGCTGCTGGAGTTCTTTCGAGCGCGGACCCGGGATCGCGGTCACGATCTTGCGTTCCTGCGGCACGGTGTAAACCAGTGCGGCGGGGGTGGACGGGGAGGTCGAAGGCGTCAGCGTGTCAGTCATGATCTGACCAGTTTACCGATCGATGCGACGGGAGGCGCGGCGAATTGCTGCGACAATCGGTTCCCTGGCCGTGTTACGGCCCGTTGTCGGCCGCGAATCGGCCCGCAGAGCCGCGCAAATCGAAGGAGGCGCCGTGATCGGTGCACACCACCACTACGCCGTGAACATCGCCTGGACAGGCAACCGAGGCACCGGCACGAGCAGCTACCGGGACTACGGCCGGGATCACCTGATCACCGCCCCCGGCAAGGAGCCGATAAGTGCATCGGCCGATCCGACCTTCCACGGGGACGCCGACCGTTGGAACCCGGAGGAACTGCTGCTGGCCGCCCTCAGCGAATGCCACCTGATGAGCTACCTGCACGTCGCCGTGAAGCACGGCGTGCAGGTCGTCGACTATACCGACGACGCGACCGGGTCGATGGCCCAGACGACGGATGGTGGCGGCCACTTCACCGAGGTGACCCTGCGACCGCGCGTCACGGTTGCCGACCCCGGCCAGGTCGAACTCGCGCAGTCCCTGCACGCGGAGGCCGCCGGCCTCTGTTTCATCGGCGCATCCGTGAACTTCCCCGTCATTCACCAGCCGCAGACGGTGGCGCTCGCCGATACTGAGGTGTGACGCCGACCCGGTCACCGCAACGTGCGGTCGGTGGCCGTGCTCCCTGCGGCGGCGGCGATCAGACGGCTTCCGCCGCACGCTCGCCGCCACATACCCGGGGTTCTATCGGTGCTACGGGCCGGACAAGGCGGCGAGGGTTTCCTCGATAACGGAGGCGGCATCGTCGATCAGCGCCTCGGAGATGACGACCGACGGCATGATGCGCAGCACCGAGTCCCAGCTGCCGGCATCCAGCACGATGACGCCGTTGGTGGTCGCGTGCTTGATGATCGCGGTGAGAGCCTCGGGGTACGGTGTGTTCGTGCCCGGGTGAACGAGCTCCACCCCGAACATCGCACCCTTGCCGCGCACGTCGCCCACGACCGCGAACCGCTTCGGCCAGTCGCCGATGCGTGCCCAGAGGGCCTTCTCGACGCGCCGCGCCTCGCCGAGGAGGTCGTCCCGCTCGATCAGGTCGAAGACGGCGAGGGCGGCCGCGGTCGAGACCGGGTTGCCGCCGAAGGTTCCGCCGATGCCGCCGGGCTGCACAGAGTCCATTATGTCGGCGCGGCCGGTGACGGCGGCGAGCGGGAATCCGCCGGCGATGCCCTTGGCGGTGGTGACGAGGTCCGGCACCACGTTGTGGTGCTCGATGCCGTACCAGGCTCCGGTGCGGGCGATGCCGGCCTGGATCTCGTCGGAGACGAAGACGATGCCGTGCTCGGTGCAGAATTCGCTCAGGCGCTTGAAGAATCCGGGGGCGGGGATGACGATGCCGCCGTCGCCCTGGATCGGCTCGATGAAGAAGGCCGCGATCTCGGTGGCGCCGATGTGGGTGTTGATGTAGTCGATGGTCTTCTCGGCGGCTTCTTCGCCGGTCAGGCCGTCACGGTAGGGGTAGCTGGTCGGCACGCTGTAGATCTCGCCGGGGAACGGTCCCATTCCGGCGCGCTCGGGCCAGGGGCGGTAAGTCATCGCCATGGTCAGGTTGGTGCGACCGTGGAACGCGTGGTCGAGCGCAACGATGGCGCGCCGGCCGGTGAACTTGCGGGCGATCTTCACGGCGTTCTCGACGGCTTCCGCGCCGGTGTTCACCAGGATGGAGCGCTTCTCGAAGTCGCCGGGGGTGATCTCGGCGAGCTTCTCCGCGACGGCCACGTAGTTCTCGTACGGGGTGACGGTGAACAGGGTGTGGGTGAGCTTGGCGGCCTGCGCCGCGGCGGCCGCGGCCACCTCGTCGTTCGCGTGACCGATGGTGGTCACGCCGATGCCGCAGCCGAGGTCGATGATCTGGTTGCCGTCGACGTCGACGAGGATCGCTCCCGCTCCGTGATCCATATAGATGTTCGCCAGCGTGCCCGCACCGCGGGAAACCGCGCGCAGGCGGCGTTCCTGCAATTCGACCGACTTGGGGCCGGGAAGGGCGGTGACGAGCTTGCGCTCCTGGGGTACCGAATACGTGTCAGACATGACCCCAGCTTAGGTCGCGCCCGTTTCCGCGGTGTTTCCGGGCGACGGATGCTCGGCTCGGCCGGTCCGAAAGCGGCTAGACGCGTTCGCGCGGGAAGACCCGGTCGGCGATCTTTTGCAGGGTTCCCGAGGGCGGCGACTCGTTGTACCGGCCGGCCAATTCCTGACGGGACAGGGCGTGGATCGCGGCCATGATCTCGTCGGTCGCGCCGCGCCGTGCCTTGCCGGACTCGGCGGAACCGTGGCGGCTCAGGTCGAGGGGCTCGCCGAAGGTGACCGTGACCTTGCGGATGCGCGGGAATTTCGCTCCCACCGGCTGGATCTCCTGTGTGCCGATCAGCCCGACCGGAACCACGACGGCCCCCGTGGTGAGGGCGAGCCATGCCACGCCCGTGCGGCCCTTGTACAGGCGGCCGTCGAGGGAACGGGTTCCCTCCGGGTAGATCGCGAACGCGCTGTCGGATTCGAGGATGTTGCGGCCGGCGTCGAGAGCGTCCTGGGCGGCCTGCCCCGCGCCGCGTTCGACCCCGACCGCTCCGATCGAGGTGAAGAAGGTGCGCGAGACGAAACCCGTGAACCCGGTGCCGGTGAAGTAGGTGGACTTGGCCAGGAACTGCACGCGCCGAGGTGCGACCAGCGGAATCACGATGCTGTCGATGAACGACAGGTGGTTGCTGGCCAGGATGACGCGGCCGCTGCGCGGGATGTTATCCCGGCCGATGATGGTGGGGCGGAAGACCAGCCGGGCGATCGGCGCCATGATGCCGTAACCGAGAAAGTAGACGAATCCGGGGCGCTTCGTGCGCTCCGATTCCTCCGCCGACAGGTCGACGGGAGTTGCATCCTGGGAATCTTCTTTGGAACCGGTCATCCTTGGACCCTACCGCCACGGCCCGCCGCGCCACGAAAGGCGGCGGCGCCACCTAAAATTGCAGGATGCGCAGACGAGTTGTAATTCTCGGGTCGACCGGCTCGATCGGAACCCAGGCCCTCGATGTGATCAAGGCCCACCCCACCCGGTTCGAGGTGGTCGGGCTCTCCGCCGGCAACAACAGGACGATGCTCGAGGCGCAGGCCGCCGAGTTCGAGGTCGAGCACACGGCGCTCGGCGCGGACGAGGCCGAAGAGCTCGTCCGCGACGTCGAGGCCGACGTGGTGCTCAACGGCATCACGGGCTCGGTGGGCCTCGGGCCGACTCTCGCCGCCCTGCGAGCCGGTCGCACGCTGGCCCTGGCCAACAAGGAATCGCTCATCGTCGGTGGCGACCTGGTGAAGTCGCTGGCGGCGCCGGGACAGATCGTGCCCGTCGACTCCGAGCACTCCGCCATCGCGCAGGCGCTCCGCTCGGGAACGGCCGGCGAGGTGCGACGCCTGGTGCTGACGGCATCCGGGGGCCCGTTCCGTGGCCGACGACGCGGGCAGCTCGCCGACGTCACGCCGGCCGAGGCGCTCGCGCACCCTACCTGGGAGATGGGGCTCGTCGTCACGACCAACTCGTCCACCCTCGTCAACAAGGGCCTCGAGGTGATCGAAGCGCACCTGCTCTTCGACGTGGAATACGAGCGCATCGATGTGGTCGTGCACCCGCAGTCCGTCGTGCACTCCATGGTGGAATTCATCGACGGATCGACGATCGCCCAGGCGTCCCCGCCGGATATGCGTCTGCCGATCTCGCTCGGGCTGGACTGGCCGAACCGCGTCGCGGCGGTCGGCACCCCGATCGACTGGACCATCCCGCAGGACTGGACCTTCGAGCCCCTCGACACGACGGCTTTCCCGGCCGTCGACCTGGCCAAGCAGGTCGGGCGCGCGGGCGGCACCTACCCCGCGGTGTTCAACGCGGCGAACGAGCAGGCCGTGGCAGCTTTCCACGCCGGCACCATCGGGTTTCTGGACATCGTCGACACCATCCAGCGTGTCGTCGAACGGCACGAGCAGGACGGCCCGCTCACACGCGAGTCGCTCGTCGGCGCCGAGGCGTGGGCCCGCGCCGCGGCGGACAAGCTCCTCGCCCGCTGAGAAAGCCGGCCACGCAGCTTAGGCCGTGTCGCCTGAGCTGCGGTAACTGTCCGCGGTGGCGGCGAGGGCATCCGGCCACGGGGTCTTGCCGACGCCGAGCTCGCGCTCGGTTTCGGCGGAATCGATGATGTACGGCACCCTGAGCTGATAGCTCGAGGCCCAGATCTCGTGCATCATCGGGTTCAGCGCGCCGAGCGATTTGAGCAGCCACTGCGGGTAGCCCGCCACCGTGCCGTGCGTGCCGTAGCGGCGGTTGAGCTGGGCGGCGATGTCGTCACGGGTGATGGCCGTGCTCGGCACATGCCAGAGGCGGCCCCAGTCGCCCCGGTAGTCGGCGGCGGCCACGAGAGTTGTCACGATGTCGGGCAGGTAGCTCCAGCTGTGCACGCGCCCGGGCCGGCCCACGACCCGGGCGGTCTTCGATTCCAGGATGGCTCTGAAGAACCGGTCGTCGAGATGCGCAGTGCCGACGACGCCCGGCCCGAAATAATCGCTCGCCCGCACCTCGACGGCCCGAATCTCGCCGCGGTCGTGCGCGTCCCTCACCCGGTGCCAGAGCTCCTTGCGCACGAGCCCCTTCGTCTCGGTGGTCGTTTCCGGCGAATGCTCGGTCATCGGCCCGGTCGGAGACCCGTACGGGTAGAGATTGCCCATCATCACCAGGCGGGCGCCGGTGACGGATGCCGCCGTCAGCGCCGCGTCGATGACCGGCGGCCACTGGGTGGGCCAGTCGGTGTACCGCGGGTTGATGCACAGAAAGATCGTCGACATGCCGGTTGCCGCCCGGGTGAAGGTCTGGGCGTCGCTCGCGTTCAGCACGACAGACTCTACCCCGGGTGCCGCCGCGCCGGAGCGTGTTCCGACGGTCACCTGGTCTCCTCGAATCATCAGACGCTCGGCGAGCGGTCGTCCGACCATGCCGGCGCCGACGATCAGTTGCTGGGGCATGTATCCTCCTGAGATGAGGCCGACGCTAGTCCTCGTCGTCGCAGCCGTCGTCGTTCTTCTTGCATTTACCGTCGTCCTTGTCGTTGCCGTTGTCAACGGACGTCGGGCTCGGGGCTGGAACCGGGGCCACGGTCGGCTCCGGCTTGCTCGCCTCGATCGCGGCGGTCAGGTCCGCGGACACCAGGTTGAGGGCTGACTGGATGTCGGCAGCACGGGCGGCGCTTACCCCGTCCGCCGCGGCCGCGGTCAGCAGGTCGGCCTGGACGGCCTCGAGCGAGGCCTGGGCGGCCTCGAAGTCGCCGGCCGCGGCGGCCGCTGTGACGTTCCGCACACCGGCCTGCAACTCGGTGGCGGTGCTCTGCTGCAGGTCGGGAGGTGTGCTCCCGCACCCGGTCAGGGTGGACGCGACGAGCGTGACCGCGGCCAGTGCGAGTGTTAGGCGGGCCCGAGGCATCATGGCGTCACGCTTTCCTGGAGTCGCTTCAGATTGGTGCCGAGGGAGCCGTCGACGGCCGGGTAGGTAGCGGCGGGCGTGGCCGGTTCAGCCACCCGCGGGGTGAAGACCACCACGGCGAGCAGAATGAGCGCGGCCAGGACTCCGAGCGAGGCGAGCACTCGGGGCCGGCGCCACGTGGGAGCGATGGTGGTGCCACGGGCGCTACCCGGGGACCGTTCCGCCGCGCGGCCCGGTGAGCGGGCCGGAGCGCCGGCCGGCGTCAGAAACTCGGTGGGGGAATCCGCGCCGGGTTTCGGGGCAGCGATGACCTTCGTGACGGCCAGAACCGCAGTCGGCTCGAGGGTCGCGGCCCTGAGGACCGCGGTGGGCTCGAGGGTTTCGGTGGCGCCCAGGACGGCAGTGGGCTCCAACAGCTCGTTGGCGCCCGGATCGGCGGTGGGTTCCAGAAGCTCGGTGGCCCCCGGATCCCCCATTGCCACGGTGACTGCGGTGACATCGGCGACGTTCTCCCCGCTGACCAGGCGTCGCAGCTGCACGGCTGCGTCACCCGCGCTGAGTCGGTCGGCCGGCTCGCGGATGGTCATGCCGCCCAGAACAGCGGCCCAGCGCTGGCCGAGATGGGCCGGGATGTGCGGCTGCCGCTGCAGCCTGGCCATTGCCGATTCGATCGCCGTTCCGGTGAAGGCGCGCTCGCCAGTGAGGCATTCGAGCAGCACGAGTCCGAGCGAGTAGACGTCGCTGGGCGGGCCGATGGTGTTGCCGAGTGCCTGTTCGGGGCTGAGGTAGCCGGCCGTGCCGAGCAGAGACCCGGTCGCCGTGAGGCGGGTCGCGTCGAAGAGACGGGCAATGCCGAAGTCGGCGAGTTTGGCATGCATGGCGCGGCCGGGGAAGCCCGACGGTGCGAGCAGCACGTTCGCGGGCTTGATGTCGCGGTGGATGATGCCCCGCGCGTGCACGTAGTGCAGCGCCTCCGCGAGGTCGGCGCCCATGGCTGCCACCTCGTCGGGGTGCAGGGCCCCGTCGGCGATCTTGCTGCGCAGGTCCGTGCCGTCCACGAGCTCCATCACGATGTAAGTGCGCGAGACTCCGTCGATCACGGCCGTGCCGGCGTCGAACAGGGTGACCAGGGCGAAGTGGTTGAGGCTCGCGAGCACCGTGACCTCGCCGCTCTGGCGCTCGGGCCCGGCGTCGTCGGCCGTGTCGAGACGGAACAGCTTCACGGCGACCGTACGCCCCAGAAAGAGGTCGGTGGCCCGGTAAACGGATGCCATCCCGCCCGTTCCGAGCAGAGCGTCGATACGAAAACGGTCGGCCAGGCTGATGCCGATGGGACCGACGGCGTGTGGCTTGGACAGAGGGAACCTCCTCGTGGATCCGTAAAGTCAAGCAAACCACACCTTGCAGGGGGAACAGCCAGCGCCCTCGCAGGGTGGAGTGGGTAATCTACGACTGTGGAAACCGTGCTGCTGTATATTCTGGGCGTTCTGATCGTCGTGGTCGGCCTTGCCCTGTCCATCGGCCTGCACGAGATCGGGCACCTGCTTCCCGCCAAGCTCTTCGGCGTCAAGGTCACCCAGTACATGATCGGTTTCGGGCCCACCCTATGGTCCCGTCGCAAGGGCGAGACCGAGTACGGCGTGAAGGCCATCCCGCTCGGCGGCTACATCGCCATGATCGGCATGTTCCCGCCCGCCAAAAAGGGCGGCAGAGTGCAGGCATCCAGCACTGGCTTCTTCAACCAGCTGGTGCAGGAGGGTGAACCGGAGAAGAAGCCCGGCGCCATGGCCACCATGGTCGACGACGCCCGCCAGTCCAGCGCCGACACCATCGGTGAGGGCGAGGAGCACCGCGCGTTCTACCGCCTGCCCGTCTTCAAGCGTGTCATCATCATGCTCGGCGGGCCCACGATGAATCTCCTCATCGCGGTCGTGCTCTTCGCCGTGCTCCTGATGGGCTTCGGAACGGCCCAGGCCAGCACCAGCATCGGCAGCGTGTCCGAGTGCGTGCTGCCGGCCACGAGCACCCGGCAGACCTGCGAACCGACCGACGAGAAGGCGCCCGGCGCCGCGGCCGGCCTGCAGCCGGGCGACCGCCTGGTCAGCATGAACGGCACCCCGATCGACAGCTGGGACCAGTCCACCGAGATCATTCGCGAGTCGCCGGGCATCCCGCTTGCCACCGTCGTCGAACGCAACGGCACCCAGCAGACCCTGACCATCACCCCGAAACTCACCGAACGCTACGTGAGCGATGCCGACGGCGAGATCGAAGAGGATGCCGCCGGCGAGCCGAGGACTCAGGAGGTCGGCTTCGTCGGAATCGGCCCGGCTGGCGAGTTCGTGCCGCAGCCGGCGACCGCCGTGCTGCCCGCGGTGGGCGAGAACATCGGCGCGGTCGTGCACATGATCGCGAACCTGCCGCAGCGCATGATCGATATCGCCAACGCGGCCTTCGGACCGGGGGAGCGCGACCCCAACGGCCCGATCAGTGTGGTCGGGGTCGGCCGCGTCGCCGGCGAGATCGCCAGCATCGACGCCATCCCGGTGAACAGCAAGATCGCGAGCATGCTGGGGCTCCTGGCCTCGCTCAACGTGGCCCTGTTCGTGTTCAACCTGGTGCCGCTGATGCCGCTCGACGGCGGACACGTCGCCGGCGCGCTCTGGGAAGGGTTGCGGCGTCAGATCGCCAAGCTGTTCAGACGCCCCGACCCGGGCCCCGTCGACACGGCGAAACTGATGCCGCTCACCTTCGCCGTCGTGGTGGTGCTCGGCGCCATGAGCCTGCTGCTGATCTACGCGGACATCGTCAAACCGATCAACATCTTCGGCTGATCCGCGGCGCGTCCCGGCGCAGCTCCCCGCGGCTCTGCCCGGCGAGATTCGCCGAGATTCGCCGAAAATGCCGAGAGTCGCCGTTCAGCCAGGTCAACTGGGCAAAAACGGCGACTCTCGGCGTCTGCGAGCGGCGTCCGGTACGGGCGTTAGCGCGAGAGCAGCAGCGCCTCACCCTGGCCGCCGCCGCCGCAGAGGGCGACGGCGGCCTTACCGGTGCCGCGCCGGGCCAGCTCAAGCGCCGCGTGCAGCGCGAGGCGGCCGCCCGAGGCCCCGATCGGATGCCCGAGGGCGATCGCGCCGCCGTGGATGTTGACCTGCTCGGGGGAGAGGCCGAGCTCCCGGGTCGATTCGAGCGACACCGCGGCGAAGGCCTCATTGATCTCGACCAGGTCGAGCTCGTTGGCCGCCCAGCCCTGGCGCTCCAACGCGCGGTGGATCGCGTTCGCCGGCTGTGAGTGCAGCGAGTTGTCGGGTCCGGCGACCTGGCCGGAGGACTCCACCACCGCCAGCCAGCTGAGCTCATTGTCGTCGGCGAAGCGGCGGCTGCACAGCACGAGGGCGCTGGCACCGTCGCTCAGCGGCGACGAGTTGCCGGCCGTGACGGTGCCGTCCTCGGTGAAGGCCGGGCGCAGCCGGCCCAGCGTCTGCGTGGTGCTGTCGCCGCGCACACCCTCGTCCGTGGCGACCAGGAGCGGCTCGCCCTTCCGCTGCGGAACGCTGATCGGGGTGATCTCGTCGTCGAAGACGCCGTTCTCGACGGCGGCGGCGGCGCGCTGATGCGAGGCGGCCGCGATGGCATCCTGGTCCGCCCGAAGCAGGCCGAGCCGCCCGTTGACATGCTCGGTGGAAAGGCCCATAGAGAGGCCGTCGAAAGCATCCGTCAGCCCGTCGCTGGCGGCGTGGTCAAGCATGGTGACGCTGCCGTAGGCCCAGCCCGTGCGCGAGCCGGGCAGCAGGTGCGGGGCGTTCGACATCGATTCCTGGCCGCCGGCCACGACGACATCCGCTTCACCGAGACGGATGATCCGGGCCGCGTCGATCACGGCGGCCAACCCCGAGAGGCACACCTTGTTCAGTGTCATTGCCGGAACGTTCCACGGGATGCCGGCGCCGATCGCGCTCTGCCGGGCCGGGTTCTGGCCGGAGCCGGCCTGCAGGACCTGGCCCATAAGCACGAACTGCACCTGATCGGGTGTCACGCCGGCGCGGGCGAGCGCCCCGGTGATGGCAGCGGTTCCCAGCTGCACGGCGGTGAGGCCTGAGAGCTGCCCGTTCACCCGACCCTGCGGTGTGCGCGAGCCCGCGAGGATGACGACGTCGCTGCTGTTCACGGCACTGTGGTTCATAGCGGATCTCCTTCAGAAGACCGATCGGGCCGAGGGCCGATCGGGTAGGGGTGGCGATGCGTTCCGGCGGTGGCCCCGACCGTCGGGAGTCATCCGGCATCCGTTCAGATTTCGCCCGGTCTCGCCGCGTAAGCTGTCGCCGTGGCTGCAATCAACCTGGGAATGCCCAAAGTACCTGAAGTTCTCGCTCCGCGTCGCAAGACGCGTCAGATCAAGGTCGGCAAGGTACTCGTCGGCGGCGACGCGCGCGTGAGCGTGCAGTCGATGACGACGACACCGACCACGAACATCAACGCGACCCTGCAGCAGATTGCCGAGCTGACGGCATCCGGCTGCGACATCGTGCGCGTCGCCGTGCCCAGCCGCGACGACGCCGAGGTGCTGCCGATCATCGCGATGAAGAGCCAGATCCCGGTCATCGCCGACATCCACTTCCAGCCGAGCTACGTGTTCGCCGCGATCGACGCCGGCTGTGCCGCCGTGCGCGTCAACCCGGGAAACATCCGCAAGTTCGACGACCAGGTCGGCAAGATCGCCGCCGCGGCCAAAGCAGCCGGCGTCTCCCTCCGCATCGGCGTCAACGCCGGCTCGCTCGAGCCGAGCCTGCTGCAGAAGTACGGCAAGGCCACCCCGGAGGCGCTCGTCGAGAGCGCCGTCTGGGAAGCCAGCCTGTTCGAGGAACACGACTTCCACGACTTCAAGATCTCCGTCAAGCACAACGACCCGGTGATCATGGTCAAGGCCTACCGGCTGCTCGCCGAACGCGGCGACTGGCCCCTGCACCTCGGCGTCACCGAGGCCGGACCGTCGTTCCAAGGCACCATCAAGAGCGCCACGGCGTTCGGTATCCTGCTCGGCGAAGGCATCGGTGACACCATCCGGGTGTCGCTGAGCGCGCCCCCGGCCGAGGAGATCAAGGTGGGCCTGCAGATCCTGCAGTCGCTGAACCTGCGCGAGCGCAAGCTGGAGATCGTGTCCTGCCCGAGTTGCGGTCGCGCCCAAGTCGACGTGTACAAGCTCGCCAACGACGTCACCGACGGCCTCGAGGGCATGACCGTGCCGCTCCGGGTTGCCGTGATGGGTTGTGTCGTTAACGGACCGGGCGAGGCCCGCGACGCCGACCTCGGCGTGGCGTCGGGTAACGGCAAGGGCCAGATCTTTGTGCGCGGCGAGGTCATCAAGACCGTGCCGGAGTCGGAGATCGTCGCGACCCTGATCGAGGAGGCCAACCGGATGGCCGCCGAGATGCCGCCGAGCGAAGACTCCCTCGGCGCCCCCGTCGTGACGGTCGGCTCCAACTAGTCGAGATCCAACGAGTCCAGCGAGTCCCATTCGCTGGGTCGCGTCGCGTCGCGTCCGGGAGATCAGATCTCAGGCGCCGCGTGCATGACGTTCATCACAGGTGGAGCACCGTACCAGCGTTGAACCAATTCGACGGAGATTTTCACGTAGTGGGGACTTTTCGCGGGCTCTAGGGCCGATTCCGGCAGAATCTCCGTCGAATTCGTTCGGGAGAGGGAAACTGCCGGGGCTCTGATGGGAAGGACTCGTCGGCCGGAACGTGCGGTCATTCGGCGTCGCGGTGCGTCGCTGGGCCAGCCGCGCACACTCGTCATGGGCATCCGTTGTCACGTAAACGCGGGAATTTTTGAGACACACCGGTTTTGGCGCCGTATTGTGCGGCGTGTTGCGAAAATCTCCGAGGTTAGCGACCGGCCGCAACGGATGCCCGGGGCGGGGGCCTCCGCACGTCGGGTCGCCAGGTCTCGGCGAGCGCGACCGCCGCTGGCGCGACCGCCGCTGGTGCGACCGCCGCTGGCGGCACCTCGGTCAAGACGGTTCGCGGCGCGGGTTGTGGAATCCGGCGGACCGCGGAACAGGTGCCGGCGTCCACCGGGTGCGCCGCGACGTCTGTCCGCGCGCCGTAAAGTGGGTGAGTGCCTATTCGTATGTCCAACTACTTCCTCCGTACCCTCCGCGAAGACCCCTCGGACGCCGAGGTCACCAGCCACCGCCTGCTGGTGCGCGCCGGCTACATCCGCCGCCAAGCCCCCGGAATCTTCGCGTGGCTGCCGATCGGTCTGCGCGTCAAGGCCAAGATCGAGACGATCGTGCGCGAGGAGATGGCCGCGGCCGGCGCCTTCGAGGTGCACTTCCCGGCCCTGCTGCCGCGGGAACCCTACGAGATCACGGGCCGCTGGGACGAATACGGCGACGGCCTCTTCCGGCTCACGGACCGCAAGGGCAGCGACTTGCTCCTCGCCCCCACCCACGAAGAGGTCTTCACACTCCTCGTGAAGGACCTCTACAGTTCCTACAAGGACCTGCCCCTGTCGATCTTCCAGATCCAGGACAAGTACCGCGACGAGGCCCGGTCCCGCGGCGGGCTGCTGCGCGGCCGCGAATTCACGATGAAGGATGCCTACTCCTTCGACTACACGGATGCCGGCCTCGACACGAGCTACCAGGCTCAGCGCGACGCCTACGAGCGCATCTTCACCCGGCTCGGCCTCGAGTACGTCATCGTTCAGGCGGATGCCGGCGCAATGGGCGGCTCCAAGAGCGAAGAGTTCCTGCACCCGACCCCGGTCGGCGAAGACACCTTCGTACGCTCGGCCGGCGGCTACGCGGCCAACATCGAGGCGTTCCGCACGGTCGTCCCGCCATCGATCGACTGGGCTGGCTTCCCCGCCGCCGAGGTCTTCGACACCCCGGGCACCCCCACCATCCAGACCCTGGTCGACCGGGCCAACAGCGATCATCCGCGTCCCGACGGCCGCGTCTGGACTGCCGCGGACACCCTCAAGAACGTCGTCCTCGCGCTCATCCAACCCGACGGCACCCGTGAACTCCTCGTGATCGGCCTCCCCGGCGACCGCGAGGTGGACCTCAAGCGCGTCGAGGTGGCCGTCACCCCCGCCGAGGTCGAGGCCGCGAACGAAACGGACTTTGCCAAGTTCCCCGGGCTGGTCAAGGGCTACATCGGACCCTGGAGCGCGAACGGAGCGGTGTTCGGTGAGAAGTCGACCACCGGCATCCGTTTTCTGGTTGACCCGCGCGTCGTGGAGGGCACCGAGTGGATCACGGGCGCGAACGAGCCCGACCGCCACGTCTTCGGTCTCGTCGCCGGCCGGGATTTCGCGCTGGGCGGCACCATCGAGGCCGCCGAGGTTCGCGTCGGCGATCCCGCGCCCGACGGCTCCGGCCCGGTGGAGCTGGCCCGCGGCATGGAGATCGGCCACGTTTTCCAACTCGGCCGAAAGTACGCTGAGGCGCTGGGCCTGAAGGTTCTCGACGAGAAGGGCAAGCTCGTCACGGTCACGATGGGTTCCTACGGCATCGGCGTCACCCGCATCCTCGCCACCATCGCCGAACTCAACAACGACCCGAAGGGGCTGATCTGGCCCGAGACGGTCGCGCCGTTCGACGTGCACGTGATCGCCACCGGCCGGGACGATGTCGTCTTCGAGACTGCCGAAACCGTTGTCGCCATGCTGGAGAGCATCCAGCGCGACGTGCTCTACGACGACCGCCGCAAGGTGTCGCCGGGCGTCAAGTTCGGCGACGCGGAACTGATCGGCATCCCCGTCATCGTCATCGTGGGCCGTGGCGCCGCCGACGGCATCGTGGAACTCTGGGACCGTCGCACCGGTGGGCGCACCCAGGTGGCCATTGCCGAACTGGCCGCCAGCTTCGCCTGAGCGCCCGGCCCGGCTGAAGGTTCAGAGGCGGGCGAGCCGCGCCTGGGCGAAGCAGTACACGCCATAAGCGATCACTCCGGCGCCGACCAGCACCAGGATCGCCACCCCGAACGGCAGCGCCACGAGTGATTTCAGCGCACCGTCCATGCCGGTGGCCTTCTCCGGGTCGAGCGTGAAAGCCGCCACGGTGAAGAGGATGCCCACGGCGGCCAGCGCGATGCCCTCCGCTATGTAGCCCACGGTTCCGAGGATGACGACCACCGTGCCGGCCGGGCCACCGGGCACCGTGATGCTCTCGGTGAAGCCATGGCTGGCGCCGCGGTGAACGAAGACGCCGCCGATCACGACCACGGCCAGGCCGGCGACGAAGAGTAGCACGACGCCCCCGGGAATCGACAGCAGTCTCGCGGTCGAGTCGCTGGCTGTTTCCGACGAGCTTGCCGAGGCTCCGCGGGCGAACGTGAACGCCGTCCCCGCGATGAACAGGAAGACGACACCCTTGCCGATCAGGACGGCGCGGTGGGCCCACTTGCGTTTCGGATCTTGGGCGGGTTCAAGGAACACCTGTACCAGATACCAGAGGCCGAGCGAGGCCAGGCCGAGAACCACCGTCCAGAGCACGAACACGCCGCCGGGGGTTTGGGCCAGCTGCCCGAGCGCGCCAGACTGGTCTGCCGACTCGCCACCGGCGCCCGTTGCCACGCTGATTGCGATGGCGCCGATCATGATGTGAAGCAGGCCGTTCACCGCATAACCGGCGCGGGCCAGAAGTTGGAAGGTGCGGCTGCCCTCGACGGTGCGTGCAGCGTGGTGAGCGTTGTCGGATACGGAATCGGCGGCCATCCGCCCAGCGTAGCGCCGCGCTCGGGCCGAGGGGAAGGCAGTTTCGGCGCGGGACGGGCCTGGGTCGGGTGACGGGCGTCCGGGGATTCGGCTAATCTAGGACGAGCCCGCTGCGCAGTTTCGCGGCGGCAAGATCTGAATAGAGGAGGCCGGCCATGGACATCGACCTCAGCGTGTTGCGGCAGTTGGAGCGCGAGAAAGAGATTCCCTTCGAGGAACTCGTGCGGATCATTGAGCAAGCAATTCTGACGGCCTACGTGAAGCACACCCAGCAGGGTGAAGTCTCCACGAAGCAGGTCGTCGAGGAAGAGCCGGAAGCGCGCGTCGTCCTCGACCGCAAGACCGGCCACGTCGACATTTTTGTGCCCGAACACGACGAAGAGGGCAACGTCGTCGGCGAAGCCGTCGACAACCCCACCGACTTCGGTCGCATCGCGGCCTTCGCGGCCAAGCAGGTCATCAACCAGCGTCTGCGCGACCTGGCCGATGACGCTGTGCTCGGTGAATTCAAGGGCCGCGAGGGTGAGATCGTCGCCGGGATCATCCAGCAGGGTCCGAACCCGCGCATGATCCACGTCGACTTGGGCACGATCGAGGCGATCCTGCCGCCCGAAGAGCAGGTGCCGAGCGAGAGCTACGTGCACGGACAGCGCATTCGCGTCTATGTAACTGCCGTCGGCAAGGGCCTCAAAGGCCCGCAGATCACGGTGTCCCGCACGCACCCTTCGCTGGTGCGTCGCCTCTTCGCCCTCGAGGTGCCGGAGATCGCCAGCGGCGTCGTCGAAATCGTCTCGCTTGCCCGTGAGGCCGGTCACCGCACCAAAATGGCCGTTCGCGCCACGGAGCCCGGCGTCAATGCCAAGGGCGCCTGCATCGGCGAACTCGGCCAGCGCGTGCGCGCCGTCACCGTGGAGCTCAACAACGAGAAGATCGACATCGTCGACTACTCGCCAGACCTGGCCACCTTCGTCGCCAGCGCACTGTCGCCGGCCAAGGTCACCAGTTCCTACGTGATCGACGAATCGATCAAGGCCGTCCGAGCCCTCGTTCCCGACTACCAGCTGTCGCTGGCGATCGGCAAGGAAGGTCAGAATGCGCGCCTCGCGGCCAAGCTCACGGGTGCGAAAATCGACATTCAGCCGGACAGCATTCTGGAGGACACGGAATAGGGGGTACGATGAATTCCGTTAGAACGTGCATTGGATGCCGTTTGCGCGCTCCGCGATCCTCACTTCTGAGGGTTGTAGCCCGAGAATCGGAACTCGTGGTGGATGAAACCGCCACTCTGCCTGGGCGAGGCGCGTGGCTGCATCCCACTACCGCGTGCTTCCAGGACGCACAGCGGCGACACGCTTTCGGGCGTGCCCTTCGCGTGACCAGTTCAATGGACGCGAATCAACTAGAGAACAGGCTGAACAGGCTTATGGATAACTAATGAGCGGCTCGAAATGAGACCCGTCCGTTACTAACGGTCTGCCCCTTTCCGGGTGCAGACCCGGAACAGGAGAATTGTGGCTGCGAAACCACGCGTACACGAGATCGCTAGCGAGCTCGGCGTCGACAGCAAGGTTGCCCTTGCTAAATTGAAAGAGATGGGCGAGTTCGTCAAGGGCCCGTCCAGTAGCGTTGAACCCCCGGTAGCGCGCCGTCTGCGCGCCGCCCTGGCGGCCGATGGCTCCAGCACCGCGGCTCCCGCCGCCACTGCCACAGCTCCAGCCGGCGCCACCCCCATCGCCGCGACAACCCCCGCAAAGCCGGGCGGCGCACGTCCGTCCCCGGCCAAGTTGGCCGTCAAGCCGGGTGTACGTCCCGTCGTCGAGGTCCCCGCAGCGGTTGCTCCCACCGCGGACGCCCCGCCGATGCCGACTGCCCCGCTCACAGTCGCCGAGCGTCAGGCTCAGGCTGCCGAGAAGGCTGCGGCTGCCGCGAAGGCTGCGGCTGCCGCGATCGTCACCGAGACCGTGTCCGCGACGGATGCCCCGGTCGCCAGGACCGCGGGTGGCGCCTCGGGCGCAGCCAAGCCCGGTGCGTCCGTGCCGAAGCCGCCCGCGGCTCGTCCGGGCAACAATCCGTTCGCCAGCAACCAGGGCATGGGCAAGACCCCGAGTCCGCGTCCCGGCAACAACCCGTTTGCGAGCGCGCAGGGCATGGGTCAGCGCCCGCCGTCCACGTCTTCGCCCAGTAACATTCCGCGCCCCGCGGCCCCGCGCCCCGGTGCACCTCGTCCGGGTGGACCCGGGCAGGCCCCGCGCCCGACTGGTTTCGGTCAGCGTCCGGGTGCGTTCCAGCGTCCCGGTGGCGCTCCGGGTGGTGCCGGCGGCGCACGCCCCGGCTTCCAGCGTCCTGGTGGCGCCCCGGCCGGGGCCCCCGGCTTCGGCCCGCCCCGTCCTGCCGGTGGTGGCGGCGCCGGAGGTCGCGGTCGCGGCCCCGGCGGCGGAACCGCTGGTGCGTTCGGTCGCGGTGGCGGCAAGAACAAGGCCCGCAAGTCCAAGCGGACGAAGAGAGCAGAGTTTGAGCTGCGCGAGGCTCCGTCGCTGGGTGGCGTGAGCGTACCCCGCGGCGACGGCGGAACCGTGGTGCGTCTGCGCCGCGGTGCGTCCATCACGGACTTCGCCGACAAGATCGACGCGAGCCCCGGAAACCTGGTCACGGTCCTGTTCCACCTCGGTGAGATGGCCACGGCAACCGAGTCGCTCGACGAGGCCACGTTCGACGTTCTCGGCTCCGAGCTCGGTTACAAGATTCAGATGGTCTCTCCGGACGACGAAGACCGCGAGCTGCTGCTCGCCTTCGACATCGACATCGACCAGGAGCTGGAAGACGAGACGGATGACGAGCTTGTCGCCCGTCCCCCCGTCGTCACCGTCATGGGTCACGTCGACCACGGCAAGACTGCGCTCCTGGACGCCATTCGTAACGCGAAGGTAGCCGCGGGCGAAGCCGGCGGAATCACGCAGCACATCGGTGCCTACCAGGTCATCACCGAACACGAGGGCATTGAACGCGCCATCACCTTCATCGACACACCGGGCCATGAGGCGTTCACCGCCATGCGTGCCCGTGGTGCCCAGGTGACGGACATTGCGATCCTCGTGGTCGCGGCGGACGACGGCATCATGCCGCAGACGATTGAGGCGCTCAACCACGCCCAGGCCGCCAACGTGCCGATCGTGGTTGCAGTCAACAAGATCGACAAGCCCGGCGCCAACCCGCAGAAAGTGCGCCAGCAGCTCACCGAGTTCGGTCTCGTCGCCGAAGAATACGGTGGAGACGTCATGTTCGTCGACGTGTCGGCGAAGCAGGGCACCGGCATCCAGGAAGTCCTGAACGCCGTGCTCCTCACCGCTGACGCCGGTCTCGACATGCGGGCCAACCCGGACAAGGACGCTCGCGGCGTGGCCATCGAGGCTCGCCTCGACAAGGGGCGTGGCGCCGTGGCGACCGTGCTCATCCAGTCGGGAACACTGAACGTCGGGGACTCCATCGTGGCGGGAACGGCCTACGGCCGCGTTCGTGCGATGGCAGACGAGAACGGCGTGCCCGTGCTCGCCGCAACCCCGTCCCGTGCCGTCCAGGTTCAGGGCCTCTCCAGCGTGCCGCGTGCAGGCGACACCTTCCTGGTGATTCAGGAAGACCGCACGGCTCGTCAGATCGCCGAGAAGCGCGAAGCCGCCGAGCGCAACGCCCTGCTGGCCAAGGCCCGCAAGCGGATCAGCCTCGAAGACTTCACCCGTGCACTCGAAGAGGGCAAGGTCGAATCACTCAACCTCATCATCAAGGGTGACGTTTCCGGTGCTGTTGAAGCCCTGGAAGAGTCGCTGCTCAAGATCGAGGTCGACGATTCGGTTCAGCTGCGCATCATCCACCGCGGAGTCGGTGCGGTCACGGAAAGCGACGTCAACCTCGCCACCGTCGACAACGCCATCATCATCGGCTTCAACGTGCGCCCCGACACGAAGGCACGCGAACGCGCAGCCCGGGAAGGCGTGGATGTGCGCTTTTACTCGGTCATCTACAACGCACTCGAGGACATCGAGAACTCCCTCAAGGGAATGCTCAAGCCCGAGTTCGAAGAGGTGCAGAGTGGTGTCGCCGAGATCCGCGAGGTGTTCAGCTCCTCCAAGTTCGGAAACGTCGCCGGCGTCATCGTACGGTCGGGCGTCATCACGAGAAACGCCAAGGCGCGGGTAATCCGCAATGGTGTCGTCGTGGGAGACAACCTGGGCATCGAGTCACTGCGCCGGTTCAAGGACGATGTCACCGAGGTCCGTACGGACTTCGAGTGTGGTATCGGCCTGGGCAAGTTCAACGACATCCAGATCGGTGACGAAATCGAGACGATCGAAATGAAGGAAAAGCCGCGGGTCTAAGGACGTACGGATGATGGGTGTGGGTTTCGCTGGGTTCCTGAACTCGGACGCGGCGGGGCCCGCACCTTCGGTAATATTTCGACAATAGGAGTTAGACCATGGCAGATCCGGCACGCGCCAGGAAAATGGCCGACCGCATCAAGGTCATCGTGGCCAAGCGCATCGAACGCGGACTCCGCGATCCGAGGCTCGGTTTCGTGACCATCACCGACGTGAAGGTGACCGGTGACCTGCAGCACGCCTCGGTGTTCTACACGGTCTACGGTTCGGCAGAGGAACGAGCCGACAGCGCGACAGCGCTCAAGGCGGCTACCGGCATGCTGAGAAGCGAGGTCGGTAAGAACATCACCGCCCGGCTGACGCCGTCGCTCGAATTCATCGCGGACGCCATCCCGGAGAACGCGGCCCTGATCGACGACCTGCTGCGTGAGGCGCGCGAGCGCGACACGCAGGTCGAGGAGCAGGCTCGCACGGCGAAGTATGCCGGCGACGAGGACCCCTACGTCAAGGCGCGCGAATACGACGACGGCGACGACGAAGACGAAGGCGACGACGAGGAAGACGACGAGGTGCAGCCCGGGGGCGGCCAACACGCCGAAGTTCCCGCCGAAGTTCCCGCCGGGTCGGATTTGCAGAAGTAAGGAAGCAACACCTGCCGGTCAGTGACCGGCCGGCCGTGCCGGCCCGCATCATCCGTCAGCGGTGTGCGGGCCGGTTCGGCTTTTCTCGCGCCCGAAGGGGCTTATTCCTGCGGCAGGGTGTACTCGCCGGGTGCGGTGGCAATGGCGAGGCCGTCGGACAGCAAGCCCGCCAAAGCCCGGTCACGCTGGGGTGAGTCGGCCCACAGGTCGGTGATCTCGGCATCCGTCACCGGGTGCCGGGTGGCGCGAAGCTCGGCCATGATCAAGCCGCGCACCTTTCGGTCGCTGCCCTCGAACTTCTTCTGCACGGCTTTGCGCGGGCCGGAATAGGGCGGGTAGTCCGCCAGGCGCCAGGCGCAGGCGGCGCGGATGGGGCAGTCATCGCACCGGGGGATCCTGGCGGTGCAGACCACGGCGCCCAGCTCCATCATGCCGGCGTTGAATACGGCGGCGTCGCTCACGGGAAGTGGGAGCAGCGCGCTCATGGCGTCAAGGTCGCGGGTGCGGCTGGGTGGGGCCGGTTCGGCCTGGCCGGCCACGGCGCGCGCGATGACGCGCCGGGTGTTGGTGTCGACGACCGGATGCCGCAGGCCGTAAGCGAACGCGGCGACCGCCCTGGCCGTGTAGTCGCCGATCCCGCTGAGGGCCAGCAAGGCGTCGACGTCGGCGGGGACCACCCCATCGTGCCGCTCGGTGATCTCCACCGCGGCCGCGTGGAGCCACAGAGCGCGGCGAGGGTAACCCAGGTTTGCCCAGGCCCGCACCGCCTCGCCGGGCGGGACCGCCGCGAGGTCCCCCGGGGTCGGCCAGCGCTCGAGCCACTCCGCGAGGCGGGGAATCACCCGGTTCACCGGGGTCTGCTGCAGCATGAACTCGCTCACCAGCACGCCCCAGGCGCCGAAGCCGTGCCGGCGCCAGGGCAGGTCGCGAGCATTGCCCCGGAACCAGGCGTTGATGGCGAGGCTGAGGGCAGGGGAGCCGGCTGCAGGAGCAAGCGTGAGCGTGGCATTCACCGTTCTAACCTAGGCTCGAAAGATGAAGCTTGCCTCCACTCCCCGGATCGAGTTCCTGCGGGAACTCGCGACCGAAATCCTTGGCGTCTACGGTCTCGGTCGCACGGTCGTCGCCATCGACGGCACGGATGTCGCGGAGCGCGCCGCTTTCGCCGACGACCTGGCCGCCGTGTTCGATGAGCGGGAGCATCCGGTGTTCTCAGCCTCCCTGCGCGATTTCCGGCGGTCGCGGGCGGAGCAGGAGCGCTTCGGCCCGGAATCTCCCGAGCGGCTGCTGCGCCACCTGTACGACTTCTCGCTGCTGCGGCGCGTGCTGCTCGACCCGTTCCGGCTGGGTGGCAGCACCGGTTTCGTCACCCGAGCGTTCGACGCCGACCGGGATGCCTGGATCCAGCCCACCTGGCTGACCGGGCCGTCCGACGCCACGCTGATTCTCGACGGCGAGTACCTGAACCGCAAGGAGTTGCGCGACCTGTGGTCGTACAGCGTTCTGGTGGAGACCGAGGCGGACGCGGTGCGCTTCGGACCAGGCGGTGCCGAGGATACCGGCATGGTCACCGAGCACGAGGTCGCCGACCGGCTGTACCGCGGCGAGGTGCGTCCGCGCAGCCGGGCCACGGCCATCGTCGACGTGAGCAACCCGGCCGACCCGCGCCGTGTGTTCCTCGACAGCTGCTGATCGGGGTCTTGGGTCACGGGTCGTGACGGTCATCGGCGGAGCGCCGCGAACCGCTCGAGCACGTCGTACGGGGCCAGCGACACCCCGCGTGCCTCAACCTCGTGCACGAGAGTTGTCAGCAGCTCGTTCACGGGCGCCCGCACGCCGGCCAGGGCGGCTTCCCGCACCACCGCGCCGTTGAGAAAGTCGACCTCGGTGAGCTGCCCGCGCTTCAGGCTCTGCTGCGTCGAACCCAGGTTCGGCACGTCGCCCATGCGGGCCTTCAGCCTCAGCGGCAGCACCTGGCCGAGGGCCGGCGGCAGCCGCGAGAAGGCTCTCAACGGCCGGTCGCCGAGCCCCTGCAGGCTGCCGTAACGCACCCCGCGCTTCATCCCCACCTCCACGGTCTCGCGCATGCTCTCGGTCATCACGCGGCGCAGCCCGGCGTGGTCGATGACATTCTGAACGCTCATCCCGGTGATCGCGGGTAGTGCGTTGAGCATGTTGACGACGAGTTTGGTCCACTGGGCACCGACGAAGTTGTCGAGGGCGACGGTGGGCACGGCGCCGGCGAGCACGTCCCGCCAGGCGAGCGTGGCGGCATCCGCGGCGCCGGTTCCCCGGCCCAGATAGGTGGGCGCGGCGGTTGTGATCGTCACCTGGCCGGGTGCCGCGTAATTCGCCGCGATGATCGACAGGGCGCCGAAGCAGTCCGAGCGGGGCAGCAGAGAGCCCGCCGTGAGCACCCCGTCGAGGCCGTTCTGCACGACGATCACGGGGGAGCCGTCGAGCACCCGGGCGTTCTCGCCGATGGCCGCAGCCGCATCCTGGGCCTTGGTGCAGACGAGCGTCAGCTGCGGGGTCCGGGCCAGACGTTCGAGCGCGAGCGGATGCTGGCGTACGGTTCCGAAGGCCCCGGTCAGTGAAATCCCCTCGGCCCGGATGGCCGCCAGCGCCGGTCCGCGCGCCGTCACGGTCACCGTATGACCGGCCCGGGCGAGCAGGGTCGCGAACGTGCCGCCGAGGGCGCCGGCTCCGATCACCGCAATATTCATCCCCCCAGCCTAGGTCGCGCCCGATGGGTCAGCGCCGGACCGGGGCCGGATACCATGTCAAGAATGAACGAAGCATCCGGCGGGCCAGCCAGCGAACCGATAGTCGAACGGACGCCCGGGCAGCGGTCGATGAAGGTCGGCACCACCGTCAGCGGACTCCTCCTGGTCGACAAGCCCCAGGGCTGGACCAGCCACGACGCCGTCGCCCGCACCCGCCGCCTGGCCGGCACCCGCAAGGTCGGCCATGCCGGCACGCTGGACCCGATGGCCACCGGCCTGCTGATCCTCGGAATCAACAGTTCCACCCGCCTGCTGACGTACGTCGTCGGCCTCGACAAGGAATACCTGGCAACAATTCGACTGGGTACGTCGACGACGACCGACGACGCCGAGGGTGAAGAGCTGGCGCGGGCATCCGTCGACGCCGTGGCCGCCGTCACGCCGAAAGCCGTCGCGGCCGGAATCGGCGCCCTCACCGGCGCCATCACGCAGCAGCCCAGCTCCGTCAGCGCCATCAAGATCGACGGCAAGCGCGCCTACGCCCGGGTGCGCGCCGGCGAGGAGGTGGACCTGCCGGCCCGCCCCGTCACCGTGAGCGCGTTCGAGTTGCTCTCCCTGACCCCGGGCGACGGCTTCCTCGACCTCGAGGTGCGGGTGGAGTGCTCCTCCGGCACGTACATCCGGGCGCTGGCCCGCGACCTCGGCGCCGCCCTCGATGTCGGCGGCCACCTCACCAGCTTGCGCCGAACCCGGATCGGCCCGTTCGGCATCGACATGGCCCAGCCGCTCGCCGAACTCGACGTCGCTGCCGGACTGATCGGCCCGACGGATGCCGCCACGCGCATCCTGGGACGCCTCGACCTGACAGAGCAGCAGGCCATCGACCTCGGACACGGCAAGCGCATCGCGGTGGACGGCGCAGTCGGCACCGACGCCGAAGCCGGCACGGCGGTTCCGGTCGGCCCGGTGGCCGCGGTCGCGCCGGACGGCCGGCTGGTCGGCCTGGTCGAGTACCGCGGCGACCACGCCAAGTCCCTGCTCAACTTCCCGCCGGATCAGTTCGCCGATGCCGCGCAAACCGTGGCAGCCCCGAAGGCCACCGCATGATCGAGTGGTTCATGTGGCTCCAGTTGGCCGTGGCCACCCTCGCCGGCCTACTCTGCATCGCCCTCGGCCTGGCCGGGCGCAAACCCAGCGACCTCACCATGGGTGCCACCGCGCTCGTGGAGCTACTGCTGATCGTGCAACTCGTCGTCGCGATCGTCGCCCCGCTCACGGGCAACACCGCGACCGGCAGCCTGCTCGAGTTCTACACCTACCTGATCAGCGCAATTCTCGTGCCCGTGGCCGCCGCAGCCTGGGCGCTGATCGAACGTAGCCGCTGGAGCACGGTCATCTTGGGCGTCGCCGGGCTGGGCGTCGCCGTGATGGTCTACCGCATGTGGCAGATCTGGACCGTCCAGGGCCTGTGAGATTCAGGGCCAAGAAGTCCGGCGCCCGTGAAATCAGATCCACGGATGCTGCGATAATTAGGAAGCCATGACCGCAGAGCAGAGCAACGCCGCAGGGACGCCCGCCGAGAGCGCTCGGTCGACCCCGGTGACCGGCATCGGGCGCGTGCTGATCGCCGTCTACGGCCTCCTCGCGCTCGCCGCCACGGGCCGCTCCTTCGTGCAGATCGCCTCCAAATTCGCCGAGGCACCGTTGTCCTACTCATTGTCCGCGCTGGCCGCGGTCGTCTACATCGTCGCCACGGTGGCCCTGATCAGGAGCGGCGGACGCTGGCGCCGCGTGGCCTGGATCACGATCGGCTTCGAGTTCGCCGGCGTGCTGGTGGTCGGCACCCTCAGCCTCGTCGACCCGGCCCTGTTTCCGCACGACTCGGTCTGGTCGTTGTACGGCCGCGGCTACCTCTTCATCCCGCTCGTGCTGCCGGTCCTGGGCATGTGGTGGCTGTCCCGGAGCGGTAAGGTGCGCGAGTGAAGGTGCTGCGCGGCGTCGCCGATATCCCGGCCGACTGGCCGGCCTCCGCGGTCAGCATCGGCAAGTTCGATGGCGTGCACGCGGGGCACCGCGCGGTCATCGCCGAGTTGCAGGCACTCGCCGACAGCGACGGACTGGCCTCCGTGGTGGTGACCTTCGACCGGCATCCGCTCGCCGTGCTTGCCCCCCAGGAGTGCCCACAGACCCTGATCAGCACCGAACAGAAGCTTGCCTTGCTCGCCGAGACCGGCGTGCGCGCCACCCTTCTGCTCGAGTTCACCGCGGCGTTGGCCGCTCTTTCGCCCGAGGATTTCATTGAGAGCATCGTGGTGCAGGGGCTTCACGCGCGCACCGTGCTGGTCGGCCGCGACTTCCGGTTCGGCGCTCGCGGCGCCGGCGATGTGCACCTATTGCAGGAGCTGGGGGACCGGTTCGGGTTCACCGTGCGCCTGATCGACGACGTGAAACCAGACCGGATGCGCCGGGTCTCGTCGACCTGGATCCGCGAGCTGCTCTCCCGCGGCGAGGTCGGCGCGGCCACCACCCTGCTCGGGCACAACCCGACCGTGCGCGGGGAGGTCGTGCACGGCGCGAAGCGAGGACGCGAACTCGGCTTTCCCACGGCCAACCTGTCACCGGCGTCCGAGGGGCTGATCCCCGCGGACGGGGTCTACGCGGGCTGGCTGACGGATGCCGGTATCCGCTACCCGGCGGCCATCTCGGTGGGCAACAACCCCACCTTCGACGGTGTGGCGCAGAAGCAGGTCGAGGCCTTTGTGCTCGACCAGGACATCGACCTGTACGACCATGTAGTGGAGGTGTCCTTCGTCGAACGTATCCGCGGCATGGTCGCGTTCACCGGAATCGAACCGTTGATCGTGCAGATGCACGATGACGTGGAAAAGGTCCGCGGCATCCTGGCCTGACGCGGGCATCCTGGCCGGACCGGGCATCTCGCTGTTGAGAGTCGGCTACTTGGTCGGGCCGCTGCTTGTCGGGCTGCTGCTTTTCGGGCTGCTGCACCAGCTGGCCGGCGGCTGGACCTGGCCGCTCGCCTTCCTGATCGGCGCCGCCCTGGCCGCTACGCTCGGCGGCGCCGTGCTGTCCTGCCCGCCCAGTGTCCTGCTGCCTGCCTAGCGCCCTGCTGCCCGCCCAGTGCCCCGCGCGGCCTCACAAATTCGACGGAGATTCTGGCAAAAAACCGGGTGAGACCGGTCTCAATGCCGGTTGAGAGCAAAATCTCCGTCGAATTGGTTCAGGGGCGGGCGGGCAGGCGGGCGAAGGGCGCGCGGGCGCGGGAGTGGGTGACTCAGGCGACCAGATCGGCGCGGTGGATGAGCGCCGCGGCGCCGATCAGTGGGCCGTCGCCGGAGAGAGCGGATGCGACGACGCGCACCCGGGTCGCGAAGGAGAACACCGTGCGCTCGGCGACGGCCGCTCGCACGTAGTCGAACAGGTCCGGCGTGACGTGTGAGAAGCCGCCGCCGATCGCCACCACGTCGAGGTCCACGAGATTCGTCGCGGAGGCGATCGCCTGGCCGATGGCCTGGCCGCAGCGCTTGACCGCACTGATCGCGATCGGGTCTCCCGCGGCGTATGCGGCCGAGAGGTCTTCGCCGGTGAGGCCCGACCAGCCCTCGGCGCGCGCCCAGGCCACGGTGCGCGGTCCGGATGCGACGGCCTCGAGGCATCCGGTGCCGCCGCAGGCGCAGGCGTCGTCGAACCCGCCGACTTCGATGTGACCGATGTGCCCGGCGTTGCCGGTCGGCCCGGAAACGGTGGACCCACCCAGGATCAGGCCGCCGCCGATGCCGGTGGACACGACCATGCCCATCAGGCTGTCGGCGCCCCTCCCGGCGCCGAGCCAGTGCTCGGCGAGCGTGATGCAGAGGCCGTCCAGGCGCAGGCGCACGGGCGCCTCGGGCACGAGGGCCGCGACACAATCCCGTAAGGGGTAATCCCGCCAGGCCGGCAGATTCAACGGAGAGACTGTGCCCGTGTCCACGGTGATCGGTCCGGCGGTGCCGATGCCGACGCCGAGGAGGGCGTCTCCGGCCGGCAGGCTCGCTCGGGCGCGGGTGACAACGGTCCGTACACTGTCCGCGAGTTCCTCGGCGGTTTTGACCGGGCCGGTGGGGGCGCGGTGCCGGCTGGCGGCGAGCACGACCCCCTGCTCGTCGACGAGTGCGGCTTCAACCTTGGTGCCGCCGAGGTCGACGGCGAGAGCGTAGCTGGTGGGCATGACATCAGCCTAGGGCGTGCAGAGTTGCAGGGTCGATGCTCGAATGCGCAGATGAGCAACATGACCAACAGGCGTTGATCGGGGGAGACCGGCGACTTAGGCTGGACCCGAACGGAACGGAGCACCATGACGGACACCGACGAACTCTTATCCATTCGCGCGGCCGAACTCTACTATGAGGAAAACAAGACGCAGGACGAAATCGGCACCGTTCTCCGCCTCACCCGCTGGAAGGTGGGCCGGCTCCTCGCCCAGGCCAAGGCCAGTGGCTTCATCCGCATCGAAATCGTTCACCCGCGCGCCCGTCGTCTCTCCATCGAACGCCGGCTGCGCGAGACCACGCAGCTGACGGATGCCATCGTCGTCTCCTCTGCCGGCGTCTCCACTGACGAGGAACTCCAGTCCCGCACCGCCCAAGCTGCCGCCGACTACCTCACGGGCCTCCGCCCGGTGCCGCGAACGCTCGGCATCAGCTGGGGCCGCACCCTGCACGAGGTGTCGCTGCACCTGGCCCAGGGCTGGGCCAGCGGCGTCAACGTCGTGCAGATCAACGGCGGAGTCAGCCTCAACCGGCGCGCCGGCACCGCAGCCGCGACGGCCGTCACCATTGCTCACAAGGCCTCGGGGGCGGCGACACTGCTGCCGAGCCCAGCCATCCTCGAGCGCCTCGACACCAAGACCGCGATCGAAGCCGACCGCTCCGTCGCCGCCGTGCTGAACCTCGGCGCCGCGGCATCCGCCTACCTGTTCAGCGCCGGCCAGGCCGACCAAAACTCGGCTCTCGTCGACAGCGGCTACCTCACCGCAGAACAGGTCGCCGAGCTCGTACGCAAGGGCGCGGTCGGCGACATCGTCGGCCGGTACATCGACAGCAACGGCAACATCGTCGACCCGGAACTCAACGGCCGGACCGTCGGCATCCAGCTCGAAGCGCTGCGTCACGCGAAGACCGCCATCGCCGTGATCACCGGCGGCTCCAAACACTCCATCGCCCGCGCCGTCGTCGGCAGCGGCCTGTGCACAGTGCTCGTCACCGACGAAGACACCGCACTCGCCATCCTCGGCGAAAACGCATGACCGCACCCCGACCGCAAGGACAATTCATGACTACCAGCCAAACGGCCATGGCCCAGCTGAACACCGGGGAACGCGCCCTGGCGCTCATCGGCGGCGAAGCCACGGATGCGAATCTGCGGCGTTACCTGCACGGCATCCCCGGCATCGACGCCGTCGGCTTGGAGCAGCGTGCCTCCGACCTCGGCACCCGCTCGATCAAGACCAGCTCGAAGAAGTGGGCGATCGACAAGATCATCAGCCTGATCGACCTCACCACCCTCGAGGGGGCCGATACCCCCGGCAAGGTGAAGTCCCTGGTCGGCAAGGCCCTCACGCCCGACGCCGGTGACCTCAGCTGCCCTCGCGTGGCCGCGGTCTGCGTCTACGGCGACATGGTGCTGCACGCCGTCGCCGCTCTCGGCTCCGCGCACTCCGCGGGCACGGATGCCGGCGTGAACGTCGCCGCCGTCGCGACCGCGTTCCCGAGTGGGCGCGCGTCCCTCGCGATCAAGCTGGCCGACGTGCACGACGCCGTCGCGGCCGGCGCCGACGAGATCGACATGGTCATCGACCGTGGTGCGTTCCTGTCCGGCAGGTTCGGCCAGGTCTACGACGAGATCGTGGCGGTCAAGCAGAGCTGCCGCCGCCCCGACGGCAGTTTCGCCCACCTCAAGGTGATCCTCGAGACCGGGGAGCTCAGTACCTACGACAACGTGCGCCGCGCGTCGTGGCTGGCCATCCTGGCCGGCGGCGACTTCATCAAGACCTCCACCGGCAAAGTGCCCGTCGCGGCCACCCTGCCCGTGACCCTCTCCATGCTCGAGGTCGTGCGCGACTGGCATCGCCTCACCGGGGCGAAGGTCGGTGTGAAGCCGGCCGGCGGCATTCGCACGTCTAAAGACGCCACCAAGTACATCGTGACCGTCGCCGAAACCGTGGGCGAGGAATGGCTCACGCCGAGCCTGTTCCGGTTCGGGGCGTCGAGCCTGCTGAACGACGTGCTGATGCAGCGCCAGAAGATGACCTCCGGACACTACTCCGGCCTTGACTACGTGACGATCGATTGAATCTCGACAAGCTCGATCACCGACAACTCGATCAACCTTGATTGGAATAACCATGAGCTTTCTTGACTACGCTCCCGCCCCGGAGTCCCAGGCCGTGCTGAACCTTCGGGGGGACTACGGACTCTTCATCGACGGGGAGTTCGTCGCCGGTCGGGGTGAGCCGTTCCAGAGCATCAACCCGGCCACCGAGAAGCAGATCGCAATGATCGCCCACGCCGACGCGGCGGATGTCGACGCGGCGGTGGCCGCCGCCCGTCGCGCCTACGACAAGACCTGGTCGAAGCTCTCCGGCAGCGATCGCGGCAAGTACCTGTTCCGCATCGCCCGCCTTGTGCAGGAGCGGGCCCGTGAGCTTGCCGTCGCCGAGACCCTCGACAACGGCAAGCCGATCAAGGAGAGCCGCGACGTCGACGTGCCTCTGGTTGCCGCCTGGTTTTTCTACTACGCCGGCTGGGCCGACAAGCTCGACCACGCCGGGGTCGGCCCCACGCCGTCCGCGCGGGGCGTCGCCGCCCAGGTGATCCCGTGGAACTTCCCCCTGCTGATGCTGGCTTGGAAGATCGCCCCGGCCCTCGCCGCCGGCAACACGGTCGTGCTCAAGCCGGCTGAGACCACCTCCCTGACCGCGCTGTTGTTCGCCGAGATCCTGCAGCAGGCCGACCTGCCCGCCGGCGTTGTCAACATCGTCACGGGCGGCCGCGACACCGGCAAGGCCCTCGTCGGGCACCCCGGCGTCAACCTCGTCGCGTTCACCGGCTCCACCGGCGCAGGCCGGGCCATCGCCCGCTCGGTCGCCGGAACCGACAAGAAGGTCATCCTCGAGCTCGGCGGCAAGGCCGCGAACATCGTCTTCGACGACGCGCCCATAGACCAGGCGATCGAGGGCATCGTCAACGGCATCTTCTTCAACCAGGGCCACGTCTGCTGCGCGGGCAGCCGCCTGCTCGTGCAGGAGTCGATCCATGACGATGTCATCGACCGCCTCAAGGCGCGCCTGTCCACGCTGCGCCTCGGCGACCCGATGGACAAGAACACCGACATCGGCGCCATCAACAGCGCCGAGCAGCTGGCGCGCATCCGGGAGCTCACCGACATCGGCGAGCAGGAAGGCGCCGAGCGCTGGAGCCCGGACTGCGTGCTGCCCGAGGCCGGCTTCTGGTTCAGGCCGACCATCTTCACCAACGTCTCCACCAGCCACCGCATCGCCCGTGACGAGGTATTCGGCCCGGTGCTCTCCGTGCTGACCTTCCGCACCCCGGCCGAGGCCATCGCCAAGGCGAACAACACGCCGTACGGACTGTCCGCCGGAATCTGGACCGAGAAGGGCAGCCGGATGCTGGCCGTCGCCGACAAGTTGCGTGCCGGCGTGATCTGGGCGAACACGTTCAACCGCTTCGACCCGGCCAGTCCATTCGGCGGCTACAAAGAGTCCGGCTACGGGCGCGAGGGCGGCCGCCACGGGCTTGCCGCATACCTCAAGCCCGCCGCCGGTCGCGCGGCCGCGCGCACCGTGACGGCCGCGCCCGCGGCATCCATCGCACCGGCCGTTGCTTCGCCGGCCGCGGAGAAGACCCCCGTTTCCCGAAAGAAGGCAGCCAAGTGACCCGCCTCGCCGTTCCCAAGACCTACAAGCTCTACCTCGGCGGCAAGTTCCCGCGCAGTGAGTCGGGCCGGGTCTACGAGATCCGTTCCCACGACGGGGAATTCCTCGCCAACGCCGCGAAGGCCAGCCGCAAGGATGCCCGGGACGCCGTCGTCGCCGCCCGCTCGGCCCTCGGCGGCTGGGCCGGCGCCACGGCCTACAACCGCGGCCAGGTGCTTTACCGCATTGCGGAGTTGCTCGAGGGGCGCCGGGCCCAGTTCGTCACCGAAATCGTGCAGTCGGAAGGCGTGAGCACCGCGGCAGCATTCGCCCAGGTCGACGAGGCCATCGACCGCTGGGTCTGGTACGCCGGCTGGGCCGACAAGTACCTGCAGGTGGCCGGCAACGCCAACCCGGTTTCGGGTCCCTACTTCAACCTCTCGGTGCCGGAGCCCACGGGCGTCGTCGCCATCATCGCGCCGCAGACCGGGGGTTCCCTCCTCGGTCTCGTCAGCGCGGTCGCCCCGGCGCTGGTCTCAGGCAACACCGTGGTCGTCGTCGCGAACGAGGCCATGCCGCTCTCGGCGATCAGCCTGGGCGAGGTGCTCGCCACTAGTGACGTGCCCGGCGGCGTAGTCAACATCCTCACCGGGTCTCCCGCCGAGATGGCGCCGTGGCTGGCCAGCCACGCCGACGTCAACGCCCTCGACCTGGTTGGCGCCGGCGATCTCGACTGGATCCACCTCGAGATCGACGCGGCCGAGACCCTCACCCGGGTGCTGCAGCCCGAGAACGGTCCGGATGCCGCGAGTCCCTCCCTGGCGCGCGTCCTGGCGTTTACCGAAACGAAGACGATCTGGCACACGAAGGGCCTGATCTAGCCCGCGCCCGCCTGACGAATTCGACGGAGATTTTGCCCAAAACGGCGCAAAACCGCCTTCCGGGCCTCAAAACCCCAAAATCTCCGTCGAATTCGTCAGGGCCAGCCGGGCTACGCCTCGTGCGGCCGCTCGGTGTCGTCGTCGCGCAACAAGTCTTCCAGGGCCTGGTCCACCTCGTCGAGGACCGGCTCAACCCCGGCCGCCGAGCTGGTCAGGCGGGCCACGAGGGCCTGTGGGTCGTCGAGGTCCGCTGACGAGGGCAGAAGGTCCGGGTGGGCCCACAGCTCGTCGCGCTTCTCGTTGCCCACGGCATCCGTCACGGCCTGCCACAGGGCGGCGGCCTCGCGCAGGCGCCGGGGGCGCAGCTCGAGCCCGACCAGGGTGGCGAACGCCGACTCGGCGGGCCCACCGGATGCCCGGCGCCGCTTCACCGTCTCGGCGATCGCGTCCGCGCGGGGCAGCCGGCTCGTGGCCTCGAGGGTGACGACATCGACCCAGCCCTCGATCAGGGCGAGCATCGTTTCGAGCCGGGAGAGCGCGGCCAGCTGGGCCTCGCTCTTCGGCGGGATCAGCGAGCCGTCGACCATGGCGGCGCGCAATTCTTCCGGGTTGGCCGGGTCGAAGCCGTCGGCCAGCTGCTCGAGGCGGCTTGAGTCGATGTGGATGCCGCGGGCGAAGTCGGTGATCGAGCTGATCAGGTGCAGGCGCAGCCAGCGGGAGTGGCGGAAGAGGCGCGCGTGGGCGATTTCCCGCACCGCGAGGTAGATCTGCACCTGGTCGGCGGGAACGTCGAGGCCTTCCCCGAACGCGGCCACGTTCTGGGGGAGCAAAGCGGCCTGCTGGTCGCTGAGCAGAGGGATTCCAACGTCTCCACCGGAGACGACTTCACTGGACAGCTGACCCACGACCTGGCCGAGCTGCATGGCGAACAGGGTGCCGCCGATGCTGCGCATCACCTGGCCGGCACCGGCCATCATGCCTTTGAGCTCTTCCGGGGCCTGATCGGTGAGCACCCGGGTCAGGGAGTCGGAGATGCTGGTCGCGACGGGCTCGGCGAGCTGGGTCCACAGCGGCATGGTCGCGGAGACCCATTCCTTACGGGTCATCAGGCGCGGAGGGGTGGTGAGCTCGGCGACCGAGATCACCTCGTCCAGCCAGAGGGAGGCGATGTGGAATGCCTGATCGAGGGCGGCGCGTTCGGCCGAGGTCACGTCGAGCTGACTCTGGGCCGCGCGCTCCTGGCCCTGGTTGAGGGCGGCATCCCAATTGATGGATCCGTCGCCGCCGCCGCGCAGAGCACCCTGCAACTGATTCATCAGCGCGGAAATGCTCGCCGGGTCGCTGGGAAGCCCCGCCGCGCCGGCCAGCTGGCTCGGGTCGATGGACGACTTCCCACTCAGGATGTCGCGCAGCATGTCCCGAAACTCATCTTCGGGATTGTGACCCTCGTCGGGTCGGGAGTCGTCGTCGGCCACTTCAGGCACCTCTCAGTCGCGTCCTCCTACGCTAGCCGGAGATCCCCGGCGCGGACTGGGAAATGACCTACGCTGGTAAACCGGTGTCCGCCTGCCGCGAACAGCCAGCACATTCCCTGGAAGGAGACCGGTGGCCCTCTTCACCGATCACCCAGTACAGCCGCCCGACCGATCCGCGCGCGCCGTCGGGACAGGCTGGGTGGTGCTCGGGATCGCGATGGTCATCGGCCTCATCCTCGCCGTGACGCCGTCACCGTATGTGATCGAGAAGCCAGGACCGGTCTACAACACCATCGGCACGGCCGAACAGGACGGCAAGCAGGTGCCGCTCATCTCCATCTCCGGCGAACCCGTTTACCCGACCGAGGGCAGCCTCGACCTGCTGACCGTGTCGCTGCTGGGCAACCCCGACAACCGGCCGAGCTGGCTGACGGTCGCCGCAGCCTGGCTCGACCCGAACCAGGCCGTGATCCCGATCGAGTCGGCGTTCCCGCCCGACGTGAGCACGAAGCAGCGCGAGGAGCAGAGCCAGGCGCAGATGGTGAATTCGCAGCAGGATGCGATCGCCGCCGCTCTGACCAGCCTCGACTATGACTACCCGACGATCCTCTCGGTCGTCTCCCTGCCGGGCGACTCGCCCGCCGAGGGAGCCATCGAAGCCGGCGACGAGGTGGTCTCGGTGAACGGTGAAGAGGTCGCCGACATCACGGCCCTGCGGGACGCGCTGACGCGAAACGGTGTCGACGACGCCGCCTCCATCGGAATCATCCGGGACGGCGCCAGCGAGACGGTGCAGGTCACCCCGGTTGAATCGGGCGACGCCGTCGTGGTGGGCATCAATGTGACGAGCGACTACGACTTCCCCTTCGACGTCACGATCGAACTCGACTCGGTCGGCGGGCCCAGCGCGGGCATGATGTTCGCCCTCGGCATCATCGACACGCTCACCTCCGGCTTTATTCAGGGCGGTGAGGATGTCGCGGGCACCGGCACGGTAAACCAGGCCGGCGAGGTGGGTCAGATCGGCGGTATCCGACAGAAGCTGATCGGTGCCGACCGAAGCGGCGCCGATTGGTTCCTCGCGCCCGCCGACAACTGCGACGAGGTCACCGGTCACGTGCCCGACGGGATGACGGTCTTTTCCGTGGACACCCTCGACGACGCGCTGGCCGCGCTGGACGCCATCCGCACCGGTTCGGACACCGACGCACTGGAGCAGTGCGCACTCGGCTAACCCCGGGCCGCTGCCCAGCGAATGTGCGGCTTTCGTTCGCGGCGGCTGTCTAGAATGGGCGATGACCGCCGATTTCGAGATCAAGAGGCCAATTCGTGACGTCACAACAAGCCCGAAGCGCTCCCGCGCCACAGCGCAGCCGTGCTCCCCTTGCCATTACGGCAGCGATTATCGCGGGGCTGGTGATCATCTTCTTCGTTTTCGCCGGGCTATATGCCGACGTTCTCTGGTTCGACCAGTTGGGCTTCCTAGCCGTGCTGACCACGCAGTGGTTCGCCGGTGCCGTGCTGTTTCTGATCGGGTTCGTAGCGATGGCGGTCCCCGTCTGGGCGAGCATCCAGATCGCTTACCGCTTGCGGCCGGTCTATGCGAAGCTCAACTCGCAGCTCGACCGCTACCAGCAGGTCATCGAGCCGCTGCGCCGCCTCGCCATGTACGGCATCCCGGCTCTGCTAGGTCTGTTCGCCGGCGTCGCCGCGGCTACCCGCTGGCAGGTCGTTCTGATGTGGCTGAACCGCACGGACACCGGCCGAGTTGACCCCCAATTCAAACTGGACATCTCGTTCTATCTGTTCGATCTCCCCTTCCTGCACTCCGTGCTCGGCTTCGCGTCGGCCGTGGTGCTCATCTCGGCCCTCGTCGCCGCGGCTACGAGCTACCTGTATGGCTCGATCAGGGTGAGCGGGCGCGAGGTCATGGTTTCCAAGGCCGCCCGCATCCAGATTGCCAGCACGGCAGCCCTTTACCTGATGCTGCAGGCCGTGAGTATCTGGCTCGACCAGTACTCCACGCTGACCAACACCAACGACATCATCACCGGCGCCGGCTACACCGACGTGAACGCCACGATTCCGGGCCGCGCCATCCTGGCCGGAATCGCCGCCGTCGTCGCTATCCTGTTCCTCCTCACGGCCTTCATCGGCCGCTGGCGCCTGCCCATTGTCGGCACCGCGCTGTTGATCGTGAGCAGTCTCCTGCTCGGCTCGCTGTACCCGTGGGTCGTGCAGCGCTTCCAGGTGGTGCCGAGCGCCAAAACGCTCGAAGAACCCTATATTCAACGCAACATCGATCTCACCCGCGACGCCTACGACCTGGCGGATGTGGAAGAGATTCCGTACAACGCGATCACGACGGCCGCGCCCGGCGCCTTGCGCGCCGACGCAGAGACGACCGCTAACATCCGTATTCTCGACCCTGCTCTGGTCAGCGACGCGTTCTCCCAGCTCGAGCAGTTCAAGCAGTATTATCAATTTCCGCAAAACCTCGACGTCGACCGGTACCCGATTGACGGCAAGTCCCAGGACACAGTGGTCACCGTGCGCGACCTCAACCTGGCCGGTTTGAACGCCGGCAACACCTGGGTCAACTCGACCGTGGTCTACACGCACGGCTACGGCGTCGTGGCGGCCTACGGCAACCAGCGCTCGGCCGCCGGCCAGCCCGTGTTCCTCGAGTCCGGCATCCCGACCACCGGGTCGCTGCCCGAATACGAACCGCGGATTTACTTCGGCGAGACGTCGCCGCCGTACTCCATCGTGGGTGCGCCCAAGGACAGCAAGCCGGTCGAACTCGACTACCCGTCGGGCACGGATGGGGCGCAACAGACCTACACGACGTTCACGGGCGACGGTGGGCCGAAGCTCGACAACGCGTTCAACAAGCTGATCTACGCGCTCAAGTTCCAGTCGGAGCAGATCTTCCTGGCCAACGCCGTGAACGAGAAATCACAGATCCTTTACGACCGTGACCCGGTCACCCGGGTGCAGAAGGTGGCTCCGTACCTGACCCTCGACTCCGACGCCTACCCGTCGATCGTCGACGGTAAGCTCAAGTGGATCGTCGACGGCTACACCACCTCGGCCGACTACCCGTACTCCACTTCCGTGGGCCTGAGCGACGCGATCGCCGACACGGAAACGCCCCCGCAGCCATTCGCGCTCGACAACATCAACTACATGCGCAACTCGGTCAAGGCCACGGTCGACGCCTACGACGGCGAGGTCACCCTCTACGCCTGGGACGACGAGGATCCGCTGCTCAAGACCTGGCAGAAGATCTTCCCGTCGACGATCAAGCCGATGACCGAGATGAGCGGCGACCTGATGAGCCACGTTCGCTACCCGGCGGACATGTTCAAGGTGCAGCGCCGGGTTCTGGGTAAGTACCACGTCACCGACCCGGGTTCCTTTTACTCGGTTGACGACGCCTGGACGACGCCGAACGACCCGGTGTCGCCGTCGACGAACACGACCCTACAGCCGCCCTACTACCTGACCATGCAGGTTCCAGGCCAGGAGAAGCCATCCTTCTCGCTGTACACCACGTTCATCCCGGACGCGAGCGGCGCGACGAGCCGGAACGTTCTGACCGGCTACCTCGCGGTCGACGCGGATGCCGGTTCGACCGACGGGGTGCGGGCGGAAGGCTACGGGAAGCTCCGCCTGCTCAACCTGCCGGAGGACGTGACCGTGCCTGGCCCCGGCCAGGTGCAGGCCAAGTTCAACGCGGACCCGACCGTCTCACAACAGTTGAACCTGCTGAAGCAGGGCCAGTCGAAGGTGCTCAACGGAAACCTGCTCACCGTGCCTGTGGGTGGCGGCCTGCTCTACGTGCAGCCGGTTTACGTGCAGTCCACGGGTGAGACCAGCTACCCGCTGCTGCAGAAGGTGCTCGTCGCCTTCGGAGATCAGATCGCGTTCGAGGACACGCTGGACAAGGCGCTTGACGTGCTCTTCGGAGGCGACTCCGGCGCCAGCGCCGGAGACACCGATGTGCCGCCGTCCGAGACGCCCGTGGAGGGGGAGGCCCCTGCCGAGGGCGAAACCACCCCATCGACGTCGACCGGTGACCCGGCGACGGATGCTCAACTGAAGTCGCTCCTCGCCGTGGCCAAGCTGGCCGTCACCGAGAAGCAGGCGGCCCTGACGACCGGTGACTTCACCGCCTATGGAATAGCCGACAAGAAGCTGAGCGATGCGATCGCCGAAATGCTGGTGCTGCTCGACCAGTAGCGAGTCGTTCGCCGCTTCATCCGCTGCGCGGGTGCTGCGCCGTTTAGCCGGGGGCACGCCTCCCGCGGAACGGCGCGGCATCCGCGTTCCGCGGGCCGGGACGGCCGGTTCCGCAGCCCGTGTGGTCGGACCGCGCCGGAGGCTGTGGTAAATTTATCGTTGTAGCGCGGGGTGGAGCAGTTCGGTAGCTCGCTGGGCTCATAACCCAGAGGTCGTAGGTTCAAATCCTGCCCCCGCAACCAAGGGCGTTTCAGGCAATGCCACCGTGATTTTCATCACGTACACAGAAGGGCCGGTTCAGCAGAAATGCTGCACCGGTCTTTCTGCTTTAACTCACAGGAGCCAGTGAATGTCCGGACTTTTCAGAGAAAGTGTCGGGGAGGCCATCGCCCTGACTCCACATTCATCACGGCCGTAGTCCGACTACCCGATCCGGATCGTCTGGGCGACGCTCGGCACCCCGTTAACGTCCATGGCGAACAGGAGATAATGCCCGGGGACCACGACTCCCGGATCGGACGGAATCGTCAGGGATGCGACATTACCGGTTACGCCGGTGGGCGTGAGTGGGATGCGACGCTGGTCAGTGTTGATCGAGTGGGTGACCGTGCTCATGCGGATGAGGGGGAACGCTGGTGTGGGCCCGGACGTCGTTATGTGGATGGTGGAACCCCGCACCGCAGCGGTAGGCGCCGTGGTGATCGATGGACGAGGGCGGGCGGTGCCGTCGGCGTTGAACAGGTAGGGCGGGGTGAATATCTGCCCGTCCGGGTGGTTGGTCGTGCAGGTGCCGCAGAGGCCGCCAACGCCGACGAAGACCCGGGCATCAGGCAGCAGTAGCCCCACGCTGTGACACGTGCGTGGCGCAGTCATCGGCGCGAGCGCGGTGAACTTACCTGTCGCCGGGTTCCAAACCTCAGGCGCCATGGCGGCCGGTGCGTCCGAGAACTGCTTCGCGTACGCCTGACCGCCCAATGCCAGAACCTGTCCGTCGGGCAGCACGACAGAGTTCAAGAAAGCCCGTCGCGCCGCCATGTCGCCGGTTCGCGTCACCTTGACACCATTGTTGATGTCGATTGCATAGGCCCGCGCGGTCGCGTCACTGTCCTGGTACGCGGGCGAGCCACCGAGGGTGAGTATCTTGCCGACGTCGTACATGACCGCATTCCGTTCATCGCGTCACCACTGTCGGCCCGGAGACCAAGATCCTGAACAGCGCTGGTGCTGCTGGTCGTGTACATGTTCATCCGACGGCTCGGGCCGCATGGAACACCTTCCCGTCGGCCACCGCGAACAGCCACGCGTGGTTGTCGGATCGGAACACCCCTTGCGGGTCGTTCGTCAGGATCGGTGCGACAGGCGCGTTGGCCAGCCCGCGCCACCCGGCGCTAGTCGATCAGATTTCACCGTTCTTACCGCCCTGGCCGCCCGCCCAGGAACCGCCGAGAAGGAACACTTGCCTATTGCAGAGCGTGACGTTCGACTGATAGGCGCGCGGGATGTTCATGGGTGTGGCGGCTGACCACGTGTGGTCGCCGGGTCGTAGATCGTCGACGAGGCGGCGTTGCTCCCCCCGCTGATCAGGATCCTGCCGTCCGGGAGGATCGACACTCCGGGGCAGAACATGTCGTGCCCCGTATTAGCGACAGTAAGCGGGGTGACCACGCCGGTGTTCAGAGCGAGGATGGCGGTCTGGGTCTTGCCGTTGGCCCCGCCGAAGGTCGTGTTGGAGTACGAGAACCAGGTGAGCACTTTGTTGCCGGGCAGGAGGGCTGCCGCCGTGGTCCACTGTCCGCGATTGCCGGCCTCGGTCGTCGCGGTCAGGCGAACGTATCGCGCCTGAACAGCCGGGAACGTGAGGGCCTTCGCCTGGCTGTTGTCAGCCCAGATTCCGCTGGCGACCGGTGCACTCCAGCTCGTTCCGTCGGAGCTCACGGCGATGGCGTATTGGCCGATGGCGCCGTTCCGGGACGTGCCGGACCTCGGGGTGTAGGTGAAGCCGGAGACCTCGTTGATCGCCCGCACGTCGAGAACAATGCTGTGCGGAAACGGGATCAACGTGGGGGAGTACTGGGAGTGCCAGATCGTGGTGAGGTTGCCGTCGAGCATGTTCGCGGCGCCGCCGCTTTCGCGGGTTGTCTCTTGCTCGCTCGCCGTCACTATCCAGCCGGTCCGGGTGAGCGCCGTCGGCGCTGGCGCGGGTGGGGGCGGCTGGGTGGTGCCTGTTTCTGCGATCAGATGGAGTTCGGCGGCGCTGGTCCAGGGCCGCGGCTACCTGCCTCCGTGATCGCGGTCAGCCGGATGAAACGTGTCGCCACAGGGGTGAATCCCGTCGTCTTCTCCAACGCGTTCTCGGCCCAGGTTCCTGTTGCGACGGCGGCACCCCAGTTCGTGCCATCCGGGCTGGCATGGATCTCGAAACGGCCGATTCGTCCATTCGAACTGCATGTGCGCGGCAGGTACTTCAGGGCTGCGACGGTGTCGGTTTTGTACATGTCGATGGTGATCGAATGGGGCAGCGGCACCGCGGTTCCGCTCCACTCACTGTGCCAGTAGGTCGAGGCGTTGCCGTCGAGCACATTAACGGCTGCGCCGTTCTCACCTGTGGTTTCCTGGTCACTCGCGGTCACGGTCCACCCTGTGCGCGGCAGCGGAGTGGACGAGAAGCCGGGCAGCAGTCGGGTTGCGGCGCATGCGGAATACTCGTTGGGTACTGGGGGAAGGTGCAGGCACTGTCGATAGAAACCCAGATCCACCGTCAATGGAAGGGTGTGGGGAGAGCAATTCGACGAACGTCGACATCCCCGGCACAGCGTCGCGCGCGGCCGCCCAGGACGTCCGGAATCAGTTTCCGGACTTGTCGCCGAAGCCGTCGGCATAAGCGGCGGTGTCGGACAGGACTTCTGTGAGAACGGTCACGGGTGAATCTCTTTCTATCGAAAGCGGTTTCAGGAGTACCCAGAGCGTGGCCATCACACTGAGGTCTGACCATGCGTTTCACAACCCGAGGCTGTGGTAAGTTTGTATTTGCAGCGCGGGGTGGAGCAGTTCGGTAGCTCGCTGGGCTCATAACCCAGAGGTCGTAGGTTCAAATCCTGCCCCCGCAACCATCAGCCCCCGGAACCACACGGTTCCGGGGGCTTTTTTGTGTCAGGCACACGTGGCTGTGCGCCGAACGAATCGTCACGAAGGAGTCACTCATGCCACTGGTTCGAATCGATCTGAATCGAGCGGGCCCCCGGTCCAGTAAGTTCGATATGCATCAGGTCACCGGCGAAACCTCGCTGTTTCAGGCCGCCGCACGACAGTCGGGAACAGTTCAGATATGAAGCTCAAGATCAGCCTGCTGGCCGTTTTCGGTGTCGCGTCGCTGGCGCTGACGGGGTGCACCGCCACGGGAACGGATGCTGACGGGGGAGCGGCAGGGGAGCCGGTCACCATCGCCGTGGTCACTCACGGCACCGCGGGCGATTCCTTCTGGGACGTCGTCAAGAGCGGCGCCGAGCAGGCAGGCACCGACCTCGGAGCCACGGTCACGTATCAGGGCGACGGCGACCCGGTCAAGCAGAGCCAGCTGATCGAAGCGGCCATCGCGGCCCAGCCCGACGGGCTCATCATCTCGATGGCGAACCCCGACGGCGTGAAGAGCGCCGTCGAGAAAGCCGTTGCCGCCGGCATCCCAGTGATCACCATCAACTCGGGCCTGGAGAAGTCCGTCGAATTCGGCGCCCAGACCCACGTCGGCCAGAGCGAGTTCATCGCGGGCCAGGGAGCCGGTGAACAGCTGGCCGCCGCCGACGTGACCAACGTGATCTGCATCATCCACGAGGCCGGCAACTCGGGGCTCGAAGAACGCTGCACGGGTGCCGCCGACACGGTCGGCGCGGACGTCAGCAACGTGCAGGTCGACGTCGCCAACCTCGCGGATGCCCAGAACACCATCAAGAGCAAACTCCTGGCCGACCCGTCCATCGACGCCGTCCTCACCCTGCAGACCGGGGTCGCCGTGGCCGCGAGCCAGGCCATCGACGAGGCGAAAAGCCCAGCCACGCTGGCCACGTTCGACGTGTCCGCCGACGTGACCCGGCTCATCCAGGGCGGCAAGATACTGTTCGCGGTCGACCAGCAGCCGTACTCCCAGGGCTACCTGCCCGTGACCTTCCTCACCCTGCAGAAGCGCAACGGCGACGTCGTCGGCGGCGGGCTGCCGGTCTATTCAGGCCCGGGCTTCGTGACGAAGGACAACGCGGCCCAGGTCGCGAAGTTCGCGGAGAACGGCACGAGATGACCGTCGCTGTGGGCGCGGGGATCGATGAACGGCCGACGAGGGCGCATCCGCTGCCCACCCTGCTGCGCAGGCCTGAGGTCGGCGCACTCGTGGCGACCCTGGCGATCTTCCTCTTCTTCTCGCTCTCCACGCAGGCGTTCCTGACTCCCGCGGGCATCTCCACCTGGCTCTACTCGGCCTCCCTGTTCGGCATCATGGCCGTGGCCGTCGCCCTGCTCATGATCGGCGGGGAGTTCGACCTCTCGGCGGGCGCGATGACGGGCACCACGGGGCTCATCGTCGGCGTGGTCACCACTCAGTGGGAGCTGAACATCTGGTTCGCCCTCGTGCTGGCCCTCGCGGTGGCCCTCCTGATCGGCGCCGGGAACGCCTGGGTCGTCATGAAGACCGGCCTGCCGAGCTTCATCGTGACCCTCGCGGCCTTCTTCATCCTGCAGGGCTGCAACCTGGCGTTGACGAAACTCTTCACGGGCAGCGTCGCCATTCAGGGGATGGGGGCGGTGCCCGGGTTCGACCAGGTCAAGGTCTTCTTCGGCTCCTCGTTCCCGTTCCTGGGCATGGACGTCAAGATCTCGATCGTCTGGTGGATCGCGTTCACCGCGCTGGCCACCTGGGTGCTGCTGCGCACCCGGCCCGGCAACTGGATCTTCGCCGTCGGCGGCCAGGTCACGAGCTCCCGGCAGGTCGGCGTTCCCGTGTTCAAGGTCAAGCTCGGGCTGTTCATGACCACGGCCGGTGCCGGCTGGCTCGTCGGCATGCTTCAGCTCTTCGACGTGTCGACCGTGCAGGCCACGACCGGGGTCGGTCAGGAATTCATCTACATCATCTGTGCCGTCGTGGGCGGATGCCTGCTCACCGGCGGTTACGGATCGGCGATTGGCGCGGCCCTCGGAGCCCTGATCTACGGGATGACCCTGCAGGGCATCGTGTTCGCCCAGTGGGACAACAATTGGCTCAAGGCATTTCTCGGCGGGATGCTGCTGCTCGCCGTGCTTGTAAACCTGCTCGTTCGCCGCCAGTCCGGGGTGCGCGCATGACGCCGGCCCCGATCCGTCCGGAGCCGATTCTCGAGGTGCATGACATCGGGAAGTCCTACGGTTCGGTGCGGGCGTTGGCGGGCGTGTCGGCATCCGTCGGCGCCGGGGAAGTGCTCTGCGTGCTGGGCGACAACGGCGCGGGCAAGTCAACGTTCATCAAGATCCTCTCCGGTGCCCACCAGCACTCGGAGGGCAGCCTGCGCGTCTTCGGGGTGGAGCGCCGATTCGCGCATCCGCGGGAGGCGCTCTCCCTCGGCATCGCCACCGCCTACCAGGACCTGGCCGTGGTGCCGTTGATGCCGGTGTGGCGCAACTTCTTCCTCGGTTCCGAGCTCACCCGAGGCCGAGGCCCGCTGCGGCGCCTCGATGTCACCGGCATGCGGGCCACGACCAAAAACGAGCTCGCCCGGATGGGCATCAACCTACGCGACGTGGACCAGCCGATCGGAACGCTTTCCGGCGGGGAACGGCAATCCGTCGCCATCGCACGCGCCGTGCATTTCGGGGCGAAGGTCGTCATTCTCGACGAACCCACGTCGGCCCTGGGGGTCAAGCAGGCCGGGGTGGTGCTCTCGTACATCGCCCGGGCCAGGGACCGCGGGCTCGGCGTCGTCTTTATCACGCACAATCCGCACCACGCCTATCCGGTCGGCGACCGTTTCCTGCTGCTGCAGCGCGGCACCAGTATGGGTGATTTCGCCAAGAGTGAGATCACGATCGAAGAGATGACCGCGCTGATGGCGGGAGGGGCCGAACTTGAGGCGCTGGCCCACGAACTGGAGCGTGCGTAGGGCCTGAGATGGCCGCCCCGTCGCCGCGCGGGCGGTGGAAAGGCGCTGATTCATTCGTATACATCTACTAAACTAGTTTGCGTTATTGGTGAGTCACTCTGAATTTCAGGTTCTAGTCAGGGTAAAATTATCCCGTGACCAACCTCCTGGAACAGCCCGAAGCGGATGCCGCGCACGGCCTGTCCGCGGCGGCTCGGGCGGTCGCGGGGCTGCCGCACCGCCGGAGAACTACTCGAGCGTCTGACGCTCGTCTCCGGGCCGACCGCGGGGCGACGGACGCGGTTGGGCACGCAGCTGCGCACCGGCCGCTCCCCGGGGTGGCGAACCGCTGCCGCCCACCTTCCCCGCCACGGCCATCGGCCTGGCCGCCGGGGCGATCGGCGTCGACACGGCCGACGCGATTCTCACCGCGTTGACGCCGACGCTGCGGTACACCGACCTGGACTCGGTGCAGGCAGCCGAGAGCGAGCTGGTCGCCTCGGCCACCGGCACCAGCTCCGAGACCCCGGTGCCGGCGTCGGTGCCGGCGTCGGCGGATGAGATCCGGTTGCAGGGTGCGGTCTGGAGGGCCGTGCTCGCGCCCGACGGGTCCCGACCAGCGGCGCCACGACGTGCTCGCCGTGATCCTCGACGTCGTCTCCCGGGCCGGGGAGGCCCCGACCATCGGCGGCGCCCCGGCCACGGTTCTGGTCAGTGTGCGGGAACAGGACCTGAACGCGGACTTCGGTCAGGGCCGCGGCGTCGGCTGGATCGACGGCGTCGAAACCCCGATCTCGATCAGCGCCGTCACGGACCTGATCAGCAACGGCGGTCAGCAGAAAGTCGTCATCACCGACGAGGGACGCATCATCGCCCTCGGCTCACCCGAACGCTGCTTCACCGCCGCGCAACGCCGGGCGATTCAGCTCCGCGACGGCACCTGCGTCATCCCGGGCTGCAAAATCCCGGCCGGGATGACCGAGATCCACCACGTGATCCCGCACTCCGAGGGCGGACCGACGCACACCGACAACGGCGTCTGTTTGTGCTGGTGGCATCACCGCTACCTCGCCGCCTCCGGCTGGGCAATCCGGATGGTCCGCGGCGCCGTGCAGATCATGGCACCACCCTGGCTGGAGACCGGGGCCCTCAAATGGCGGAATGAGACCAAGTCCCGCCCCCGGATGACGGACGCGGTCGAACGGGGAAACGGATAGGGGGTCCCTGGTCACGGTCTCGGTCTCGACAGGCTCGACCATCGTCGAGGGAACGTTGGGGAGGGTGGGTCGCCGGGTAGCGTGGGGACCATACGCGTTGACTCGAGAAAGGGGCCCCATGAGCGCACCCCACGATCCGTTTGAGCTTTCTGCACGCCGGTTGACGCTGGACCTCGCCCGGCGGGGCACGGAATTCTTCGGTCGCGAACTGCAGGGGCTCACAGACGATGAACTCGACGGGGACTCCCTGCTGCCGGGCTGGACCCGGCGCCAGGTCGTCGCGCACGTCGCGTCCAACACCCGTGCGATCGGACGGCTGGCACAGTGGGCCGACACCGGAGCCGAGACGGTGATGTTTGCCTCGATGGAGGCGCGGAATGCGGAGATCGTCGCGGGCAGCATCCTCAGTTCCGATGCGGTCCGTGAATCCTGGGCGGACTCGGCCGCCGACCTGGACCGACGCTGGCTGGCGCTGGCGGACGACCGCTGGGTCGTTCCGGTCAGGAACGGGCAGGGTGCCATGGTGCCGCTGCGGGACACGATCTGGATGCGCACCCGCGAACTCTGGATCCACGCCGTCGACCTCAACCACGGTGCCGGCTTCCGGGACCTGCCGGAGGAGGCATTCGACCGGCTTCTCGGCGAGATCGTCGGTGCCTGGGCCTCCCGGGGGGACGCGGGCCGCCGGCTCACCGCGACGGATTCGACGCACACAGGCTACGGCGATCCGGATGCCGCCGACCAGGTCACGGGGTCGCTCGCCGACCTGGCCGCCTGGGCCGCCGGCCGTGCCCGATCGGGCGTTACTTCCGATGCGGGGGAGACCCCCGTGGCAGCGCGCTGGCTCTGAACCGACTGTGACCAGGCTCGCTCCTGCCACAGGGTGGGCCGTACACGAGAACGGCCCCGCACCAACAGGTGCGGGGCCGTTCCCCAGTCAATCAGGCGGTGACGGCTACTTGCCTGCCTTGCGGGCCGACTTCTTTTCTTCGGCCGGTGCCACTGCTTCGACGGCCGCGCGAGCGGCGCGGACCTCGTTGAAAGAGGTGCCGTAGTACGCGGCCTCCATGATGGTGTGCATGTCGTCGAGNAGAGGTGCCGTAGTACGCGGCCTCCATGATGGTGTGCATGTCGTCGAGCATCGGCATGCGCGGGTTGGCCGGTGCGCACTGGTCACCGTAAGCACCCATGGCCAGGCTGTCGAGGCGGCTGATGAAGTCCTCTTCCGGCACACCCTGCGCCTGGAAGGACGGCTTGATGCCGGCCAGGTCGCGCAGCTTCTCCACGGCCAGGGCGTAGGACTCGACGCCCTCCGCCGGGGTCGACGCCGGGAGGCCGAGGTGCTTCGCGATCTGCTGGAAGCGCTCCGGGGCGATGTAGCTCTCGTACTTGGGCCAGCTGGTGAGCTTGGTGGGGATGAGGCCGTTGTAACGGATCACGTGCGGCAGGTAGGTCGCGTTGACCCGGCCGTGGATCAGGTGGAGCTGCGCGCCGGTGACGTGAGCCATCGCGTGACAAATACCCAGGAACGCGTTGCCGAACGCCATCCCGGCGATCGACGAGGCGTTGTGCATCTTCTCGCGGGCCTTGATGACCTCACCGTCGGTGCTGGCGGTGGTGCCGTTGACGCTGGTCACGATGTTCTCGAAGATCAGCTTGATCGCGTGCAGGCAGAGGCCGTCGGTGAAGTCGTTCGCGTAGACGGACACGTAGGCCTCGGTGGCGTGTGTGAGAGCGTCGAAACCCGAGTCAGCAACCAGGAACGACGGCATCATGGCCGTGAGCACGGGGTCGATGATCGCGACGGTCGGCAGGAGGGCGTAGTCCGCGAGCGGGTACTTGACTCCGGTGACTTCGTCGGTGATCACGGCGAACGGGGTCATTTCCGAACCGGTGCCCGAAGTGGTGGGGATGCAGACGAGCTTGGCCAGTTCGCCGAGGTCGGGGAACTTGAACGCGCGCTTGCGCACGTCGAAGAACTTTTCCTTCATGTCGGAGAATTCGATTTCGGGGTGTTCGTACAGCAGCCACATGACCTTCGCGGCGTCCATCGGCGAGCCGCCGCCGAGGGCGATGATGGTGTCAGGCTTGAAGGCCCGCATTTCGGCGGCACCCTTTTCGACCGCTGAGACGGTCGGTTCGGGCAGCACGTTGTCGATGATCTGCAGTGCGACGCGGCCCTCGCGCCGGTTCAGGATGTCGAGGATCTTGTCGACGAAACCGAGGCGGGTCATGGTCGAGTCGGTCACGATCGTGACACGTTCGACGTTGCGCATGTCCGCCAGGTAACGGATGGCGTTCGGCTCGAAGTACGTCTTGGCGGGGACCTTGAACCACTGCAAGTTGTTGTTCCTTCTGCCGATGCGCTTGACGTTGATGAGGTTGATCGCGGAGACGTTGTTCGAGACGGAGTTGTGTCCGTACGAGCCACAGCCGAGTGTCAATGACGGGATGAACGCGTTGTAGATGTCACCGATACCACCGAGCGAGCTGGGAGCGTTGGTGATGATCCGGACCGCCTTGACGCGGGTTCCGAACTCTTCGATGATGGCCGGGTTTTCGCTGTGGATGGAGCCCGAGTGGCCGAGGCCGTCGAATTCAACCATCTGCTCGGAGAGCGAAATGCCCTCTTCAGCGTCCTTGGCATGCAGCACGGCGAGAACGGGTGCCAGCTTTTCGCGGGTCATCGGCTCGTTCGGTCCCACTCCGGCGACCTCGACCAGGATGATCGATGTGTCGGCCGGGATGGTGAATCCGGCCTGCTGGGCGATCCAGACCGGCGACTTGCCGACGACGGCGGCGTTGAGCTTGGCCTCGCCACAGTTGGTCGAGTTGGCCTGGACTCCGAAGATGTAGTCCTCGAGGAGAAGCTTCTCGGCCGGGGTGACCAGGTAGGTGTGCAGGATCTTGAACTCGGCCATGGCTTCTGCGTAGAGCGGCTCTTCGATGATGACGGCCTGCTCCGACGCGCAGATCATGCCGTAGTCGAAAGACTTGGAGAGCACGACGTCGTTGATGGCACGCTTGAGCTTGGCGCTTTTCTCGATGAAGGCGGGAACGTTGCCCGCTCCGACGCCGAGGGCGGGCTTGCCGCAGGAGTACGCGGCCCGGACCATGGCGTTGCCACCGGTGGCGAGGATGGTTGCGACGCCCGGGTGGTTCATCAGCAGGCTGGTGGCCTCGAGGGACGGCGTTTCAACCCACTGGATGCAGTTTGCCGGTGCACCGGCGAGGATGGCGGCGTCGCGCACGACGCGCGCTGCGGCCACAGAGGACTGCTGGGCGCCCGGGTGGAAACCGAAAACAATCGGGTTGCGGGTCTTCAGTGCGATGAGCGACTTGAAGATCGCGGTCGAGGTGGGGTTCGTAACGGGGGTCACACCGCAAATCACGCCGACCGGCTCAGCGATCTCAGTAATGCCGGTAATGTCGTCTCGGCTGATAACGCCGACGGTCTTAAGGTTTTGCATCGAGTTCGTAACGTGTTCGCATGCGAAAAGATTTTTAACGGCCTTATCTTCGAATACGCCACGGCCGGTTTCGGCTACGGCGTGAACGGCAAGCTCGGCGTGTTTGCTGAGAGCAGCCACCGAGGCTTTCTTAACGATGTGGTCGATTTGTTCCTGCGTGAAGTTCGCGTAATCCAGAAGCGCGACCTGAGCGGCTTTAACCAGAGAGTCAATTTGAGTGGCAAGTGACTCGGTGACTGGTTTGTCGATTATTGTCATTGTGTCCCTTTTTGGCGGCCCACCTTGGGCTTATCGCCTCTTACTTATAACCTTAGGGCGCTGGCCAGACGGCCGCACGTCGAGGGACGTGCAGTCAGCGGTCCAGGGTCGGTCACCGTCAGCAGATTAGCTGATCGGGGGCATCTTCGCCGCGAGGAACGAAACCTTCGGAAATTGTCTGACAACTCGCAGTAAGTTCGGTTTCAGGCGCGCGCGTGCACGCGCGCGTCACGCGCGCGAAGCCGGGCCTGAAGCGCCGGCAGGTCAGCCTCGGCCGAGACTGCGGACGGTGCCCACGGCGGCCTGAACGGATGCGGCCGCTTCAGACGCATCCGCTGCTGTGGTCGTCGATGCCAGCGTGAACCGCACGGCGGTCTGGGCGACCTCAGCCGGGATGCCCAGAGCGGTCAGCACGTGGGACGGTTCGTCACTGTCGGCCGCGCAGGCCGACCCGCTCGAGCAGACGATGCCGCGCTGTTCCAGCTCGAGCAACACCGCCTCGCCGCTCGTGCCCGGGAAGACGAACGAGGCGGTGCCCGGCAGACGCTCCGTCGGGTGGCCGGTGAGCCGGGCCGACGGTGTGCCGCTCAGAACCGTGGTGATGAAGGCATCCCGCAGCGCGGTGATGCGGGGCGCTGCCTCCGTGCGTTCCGCCTCGGCGAGGCGCAGTGCGGTCGCCAGCGCCAGCGCCCCGGGCACGTTCTCCGTTCCGCTGCGGCGCCCGCGCTCCTGACCGCCGCCGTGCAGCACCGGTTCGACCGCGATGCGGCGGCGCAGGAAAAGCACCCCGATGCCGGGAGGTGCGCCGAGTTTGTGGCCCGACAGGCTCAGGGCATCGACGCCGAGAGCCCCCACGTCGACCGAAAGCCAGCCGGCCGCCTGCACGGCGTCGGTGTGGAGCGGCACGCGGGCGCCCTGGGCGATGGCTGACAGTTCCGCGAGCCGCTGAACGGTGCCGACCTCGTTGTTGGCGTATTGCACCGAGACGAGGGTGGTATCCGGGCGGATCACGGCGCGGAGCTGTTCCGGATCCACCCGGCCGGAGGCATCCGGGTCCAGGAGCGTCACCTCGAAGCCGTGCAGGCGGCGCAGATAGTCGCAGGATTCGAGTACCGCCTCGTGCTCGATCGGCGTCGTGATGAGGTGACGGCCGCGTGGAGCGCCCAGGGCGATGCCCTTGATCGCGAGGTTGTCGGACTCGGTGCCGCCGGTCGTGAACACAACGTCGGCCGACCGACACCCGAGCACGCCCGCGACCATGGCCCGCGCCTCGGCCAGCGCGGCGGCCGCGGCCTCACCCACTCGGTGGTGGCTCGACGGGTTGCCGAACCGGCCCGCGAGCTGCTGCCAGAGCACCTCGAGAACTTCCCGTCGCACCGGGGTGGTCGCGGCGTTGTCGAGATAGATCATGGCCGGACCGGTCAGCCCTCGGTGAGGATGACGACGTCGAGGCCGAGGTCGAGGGAGCGCACGCTGTGCGTGATAGCCCCGACCGAGATGATGTCGACGCCGGTCTCGGCGATGCCGCGCACGGTCAGCAGAGAGACGCCGCCGCTGGCCTCCACGCGTGCTCGGCCGCCCGTGAGGCGTACGCCCTCGCGCAGGTCGTCGGGGCTGAAGTTGTCGAGCATGATCGTGTCGACGCCGGCGGCAAGCACAAGCTCGATTTGGTCGATCCGGTCCACCTCCACCTCGAGGTGCGTGGTGTGGGAGATGCGGTCGCGCACCTGCCGGAGCGCCTCGGTGAGGTTCAGGCCGCCCGCGGTTAGCACGGCCAGGTGGTTATCCTTGGCCATGATCGCGTCGGAGAGGCTGAAGCGGTGGTTGTGGCCGCCGCCGTCGCGCACCGCGGCACGTTCCAGCACACGCAGGCCCGGGGTGGTCTTGCGGGTGTCGACGATGCGGGCGCGGGTGCCGGCCGTCTCGGCCACGTAGAGCGCTGTCAGTGTGGCGATCCCGCTCATGCGCTGCACGAAGTTCAAGCCGATGCGCTCCGCCTGCAGAATGCCGCGGGCGGACCCCGACACTTCCGCCAGGGTGTCACCGGCGTCGAAGACGGTGCCGTCGGCCACGAGCATCCGAACGACGATGCGCGCGTCGGTCAGTCGGAAGGCCGCCGCGAACACGGCACCACCGCTGAAGACGCCGGATTCCCGGGCGACCAGCTGCGCGGTCGCGGCGGCGTCGGCGGGGATCAGCACCTGTGAGGTGAGGTCACCCCAGGGGGCGTCCTCCTCGAGCGCGGCGCGCACGACGGTGTCGATGGCGTTCATGGTCAGCATGCAATGGCCTCCTCGGCCTCAGTGGGGTGGTCCAGATTCAGGGTGCTCCGCATGCCGTCGGCTGTGTCCGGGGCTGTGCCGCGGGTCCAGGCGACGGTGCGGGCGAACTCGGGCCGGCCGTCGGGGTAGTCGGAGCGGTGATGTGCGCCGCGCGATTCCTCCCGGGCCAGGGCGGAAGCCACGGTGACCCGCGCCAGGTCGAGCAGGTTGGTGTCTTCATATGCCCGAACCCGCATATTAGGTGCAGTGGTTTCGTCCGGGCCCGTCGGGCGGGTGGCCCAGTCGGCCAGGGTGACGGATGCCTCGGCGAGTTTCTCCCCACTCCGCAGCACTCCCGCGCACTCCCACATCAGCTGCTGTACCGCGTCACGGTCGACGCCGGCAGGCAACCCCCCGGTGGTCGAGCCGGTCACGACCGAGACCCCCGCCGACACCCGAACCGGCAGGCGCAGCGCGCGCACGGACCGGTCGGCGAACACGGCCGCCTCGAGCAGAGAGTTGGAGGCCAACCGGTTGGCGCCGTGGGCGCCGGTGCGGGCCACTTCCCCCACGGCGAACAGGCCGGGCAGGCTGGTGCGGCCCCAGATATCCGTGAGCACCCCGCCCATCCAGTAGTGCGCCGCCGGGGCGACCGGGATCGATTCGACGGCCCAGTCCAGGTCGGCAGCACGGCAGGCCGCGGTGATGGTCGGGAAGCGTCGCTCGAGAAGTTCGCGGCCGAGACCGGTGGCGTCCAGTCGCACCGGTTCGCCGCCCTGGCTGGTCATTTCTCGGGCGATGCCTCTGGCCACGATGTCGCGCGGGGCGAGTTCCGCATCGGGGTGCAGGTCGAGCATGAAGCGGTGGCCCGACGCATTTCGCAGCACGGCGCCTTCCCCGCGCACCGCCTCGGAGACCAGCGGGGTACCGGGAACGGCGAGTGCGGTCGGGTGGAACTGGTAGAACTCGAGGTCGGCGACGGATGCCCCCGCGCGCCACGCGGCGGCCACGCCGTCGCCCGTCGCCAGAGCCGGGTTCGTGGTGTGCGGGAAGAGCTCGCCGGCACCGCCGGTCGCCAGGATCACCGTGTCGGCCAGGATCGTGCGGAGTGCTTCGTCGGGCCCGAGGAGGACAGCCCCGGTCACGCGACCGTCCTGCACGGTCAGATCAACCAGCATTGTGTGTTCCTGCACGCGCAGGCGGGCGCCCACGCCCCGCAGCGAGCGGGCGGCCCGTTCACGCACCGTCGCCACGAGGGCAGCCTCGATGGCTGCGCCCGTGGCGTCCCCGCCGGCGTGCAGCACCCGCGAGCGGGAGTGGGCAGCCTCCAGTCCGCGGGTCACCCCGGACTCGTCGCGGTCGAAGTCCACACCGAACCGGATCAGGTCCCGCACCCGAGCCGGTCCCTCGGAACAGAGCACGTGCACTGCGACCGGGTCGCAGAGTCCGGCCCCGGCTCGCAGGGTGTCCTGTACGTGTGACTTGACCGAGTCGTCGGGGAACATGGCCGCGGCGATCCCGCCCTGGGCCCAGCGGGTGTTGCTGTCGGGCAGGGCCGCTTTCGTGACGAGGGTGACCTGGTGGCCGGCATCCGTCGCACGCACCGCGGCGATGAGTCCGGCCAGCCCACTGCCGACGACGAGCACGCGGGTCACGGTCAGGCCTCGATGGAGACGGGCGGCTTGGCGGAAAGCATCCGTTCGAGGGCGACGCGGGCGTTGCCGGCAATCTCGCCCGATACCTGGATGCGATTGAGCACCTCGGGCGCGCGGTCCGCGGTGCCGACCAGCGCTTCGAGCACCCAGGCTAGGTAGCCCGAGTGGATGCGGTACATGGTGGAGCAGGGGCAGACCACCGGGTCGAGGCAGAAGATGGTGTGCTCGGGGTGCTGTGCGGCGAGCCGCTGCACCAGGTTGATCTCGGTGCCGATGGCGAACGTGGACCCGGCCGGGGCTGCCTCGATGGCCTTCTTGATGAAGTCGGTCGAGCCGTAGGAATCGGCGGCGTCGACGACGCCCATCGGGCACTCCGGGTGCACGACCACGCGCACGTCCGGGTGCGACTGGCGGGCCGCGGTGATCTGGTCCACCGTGAAGCGCTTATGCACGCTGCAGAACCCGTGCCAGAGCACGACCTGGGCGGCCTCGAGCTCCTCGGCCGTGTTGCCGCCGAGGGCCTTGCGCGGGTTCCACATCGGCATCCGCTCGAGGGGCACCCCCATCGCCTTGGCGGTGTTGCGGCCGAGGTGCTGGTCGGGGAAGAAGAGAACGCGGCTGCCGCGGGCGAAGGCCCACTCGAGCACGGTCTCGGCGTTGGAGGAGGTGCAGACGATGCCGCCGTGCTCGCCGCAGAACGCCTTCAGCGCGGCCGAGGAATTCATGTAGGTGACCGGGATCACGGGCACGCGGCCGTCGACGCCCTGCTCGCTGCCGTAGAGGTCCTCCAGCTGTTCCCAGCAATCGGTGACGGAGTCGATATCGGCCATATCGGCCATCGAGCAGCCGGCGGCGAGGTTGGGTAGTATGACCGCCTGCTCCGGCGTGGAAAGCAAGTCGGCGGTTTCGGCCATGAAGTGCACTCCGCAGAAGACGATCGCCTCGGCATCCGGACGGCTCTTCGTGGCCTGCGCCAGCTGGAAGGAGTCGCCCACGAAGTCCGCGTGCGCCAACACCTCCTCGCGCTGGTAAAAGTGCCCGAGGACCACGACCCGGTCGCCGAGCGTGGCCTTGGCGGTACGGATGCGGTCGCCGAGTTCCTCCGTCGACGCGCGACGGTAGACCTCGGGCAGCTCACCCTGCCGCGGTGACCCGGTGGGGATGACATCGCCCATCGACGACCCCGGGCCATAGCCCGGCGTGCCGGAATCAAACTCCCACGGAGCGGTGAGCAGGTCGGGGCTGCACGTGCTGCCGGTGGCAGCTCCCGTGCTGATGAGTCGAATGGTCTGGTCGACCGATGCGATGGTCATGCGGTTACTCCTTGATATTCATACAAAGCGACAGTCGGACAAGCGGTGGCCAGCAGGAGGGTGCTGGGAGGAAGAGTCAGGCTCAGCCGATGGCCGGCTCGAGCGCACCCGGAGTGGTGGCATGAACGGAATCGTTGTAGCGGTAGAGGCGGGGCGGCCGATGCGGTACGCCGGCTACGCGCTGGCCGGTGTCGACCACGGTGCCTGACCCCTCGATCGTGCGGCGGAAGTTGGCCGGGTCGAGGGCCTTCTGCAGCACGGCCTCATGCACCTCGCGCAGCTGCGCGAGCGTGAAGGTCTCGCCGAGGAACGCGTGCGCGATGCGGGAGTACTCCACCTTGGTGCGCAGGCGCCAGAGGGCGTATTCCACGATGAGGTTGTGGTCGAAGGCGAGCGGCGACAGGTGGTCGGCCGGAAACCACCGCACGTTCTCGTCCTCGACGGCCAGCGCCGCCTCACCGGACTCGACGAGCGCCCAGTAGACGACCGAGACGACCCGGCCGCCGGGGGAACGCCCCGGATCCCCGAAGGTGTAGAGCTGCTCGAGGTACTTGGGGGTCAGGCCCGTGGTCTCGCGCAGGGCGCGCGCGGCCGCGCCGGCCAGGCGCTCATCGGCCCGCAGGCCGCCGCCGGGCAACGCCCACTGACCGAGGTAGGGTTCCCGGGTGCGGCGTACAAGCGGCAGCCACAGGGTCGAGTGGCCGGATTCCGGATCCGGCCGCAGGGCGAAAATGACTGTCGACACGGCGAGGGCCGCCTCAAGCTGGGTGTTTATTCGCGCATCCACTGTTATTCACCAAGTAAAGGTCATTGTGACTCTAACTGAATGGATTCATCTTATAGTCACTCTGACCAGAAGTCACGCCCTATGGGGCGGCCTGCGGGTCCGGTCAGCGGGCACGCGGCAGGGATGTCGGTGCAGACGCGGCAACGCGGCGAGCGTTCCTGCCGGTGAGACCCCAGATCGTGACACGGGCCATCGCCTCGGCCACGATCGCGGCACTCATCTTCGAGGAACCGACGGTGCGCTCCACGAACGTGATCGGCTTCTCGACAACGCTGAGCCCGGCCCGAACCGCATGCAGCAGCATGTCGATCTGGAAGCAGTAGCCCAGGCTCTCGACGCCGGAGAGGTCCATTCGCCGGAGGGCATGCGCCGTGAAGACGCGGTAACCGCCGGTGACGTCTCGCTGGGGCAGCCGGAGCAGCACGCGCGAGTAGACCGATCCGCCCCGCGACAGCAGACGCCGGTGCCACGGCCAGTTCCGCACCATTCCGCCCGGGACCCAGCGGGAGCCCAACACCACATCCGCCGTCTCCGCGGCCTCGAGCAGGGTCGGCAGTTGCTCTGGCAGGTGCGATCCGTCAGCGTCGAGCTGCACCAGTCGGTCGAAGCCGCGGGAGAGCCCCCAGGCGAAGGCCTCGAGATAGGCGGCTCCGAGGCCGCTCTTCCGGGAGCGGTGCAGGGCGTGCACCTGGGAATCGGTGGCGGCCAGCGCGTCAGCCAACTGCCCCGTGCCGTCCGGGGAGGAATCATCGACGACCAGAACGTCGGCCGCCGGCACGCTCGCGCGCACCCGGGACACGATCGACGCGACGTTGCCCTGCTCGTTGTAGGTCGGGATGATGATCAGAGTCCGAGCCATGGGGCTACCTTGTCATTTCGATGATCTGCGTGCGGTTCAGCATGGTCGACTCGGCGACCGTGAACCCGAGTTGTTGCAGGATGCGGATGTTGTCCCCCCGCCTATTCTCACCGCTGGCCTGGTTCAGCAGCACCCAGACCCGGTTCGTGCCGGAAAGTCGGTCGGTCACCTGCTCCAGCGGCACAGCCACGTCCCACAAGTCGTTGGTGGCGTCGAACGGTACCGCGAGGGTGACGTCCCGCAGGCCCTCGAACGCGGCCGGGTAGAGCCGCAGGGCGAGACGGGGCTTGCGGGAGGGCCGCACGCTCTCGTCGAAAACGACCGCGTCTCCGGGCTGCGCGCCGGCCCGCACGACCTCGGACGCCTGGCGCAGGTCACTGCCGTAGTTCTTGCCGAACTCGCCGCGCTGGTCGAGATAGGTGGGCAGCATGAGAGCCGTGATCAGGCCCAGCGCGGCGGCCTGCGGCCAGAGCGGCCGGAGGCAGGCGATCCCCATGGCGATCGCGATCGCCGCCGCCGGCGTACCCACCGACAGGTACCGCAGCGAGTACATCGGCGTGACGAGGTGCGTGCCGATCAGGAGCGCTGCGCTCGGCACGATCAGCCAAGCCAGCATGACCGCCAGGGCCGCCCTGTTTGCTGTTGGTGCGGCCCGCCGCCCGCGCACGGCGAAGACCATCACCACCGCCAGCAGGATCAGACCCCACGCCAGAACGGCCAGCGGTACGTTGCCGAACCACTGGTGCACTGCGGCGGTGAGCACGGCGATCGGCGGGCGCCGCCCGATGAAGGCGATCTGATCGCGCTGCTGAAGGCTGGCCGCCATCACGGGGGCAGCCAGGGCGAGCCCGGAGGCCGTGGCCAGGGTCCAGGCGCGAATGCCCGCCCACCTGTCGCCCTCCGGCGGTATCAGCAGCACGGCGAGGCCGAGCACCGGGATCAGCAGCAGCACGAAGAGGAAGAAGTAGATTCCCAGGGCCAGGAGCGCGGTGTAAGCCGCCCAGAGCGCGAAGCGGGTGGCGCGATCCTGATAGCGGCTCCGCAGCAGGTGCACCAGCAGAACGGTCAGCCACACCACAACGGCCGTGGCGACGGCGGCCGAACGGGCTTCGGCGCCCATGTAGGTGACCCGGGGGAGCAGCGCGAAGACGATGGCCGCGAGCACGCCGACCCGGTGGGAGATCAGGGTGCGTGCCAGCACGAAGGTGCCGGCCGTCGCGAAGCCGACGAAGAGGGCGCTCAGCCCGCGAGTCGCCAGCTCCGAAGAGCCGAAGAGGCCGATCCAGACGTGCAGCAGCAGATAATAGGCGCCGTGCACCGCGTCGACGTTGTCCAGAAGTCGGAAGAGCCCCGGCAGGGAACGTTCCGCCGACATCACGCTGGCCGCCTCGTCGCCCCAATACGAGGGCCGCCACGATCCTGCCGCCGAGACGAGGAGGCCGAGCAGCCCGAGGATCGCTGCCAGTCCTTCGGTTCGGCGCAGGGGCAGGGTCAGCGCCTCGGGGCGAACCAGGCGGGAGACCAGCGGAGGGGGAGACACGCATATACGTTAGGCCACCCCGCTGAACCCTGGAACCCAGGACCGGTACGGACCGAGGGCTACGGATGCCGCGACCCCGGCCGACGCGTTGCCGGCGGCTAGGCTGACGCCATGATCGATCCCCTCGAGACGCGCGATCCTGCTCCCGCTGCAGCTGCAGCTGCCGGCGCTGGCTCCTGCCCTGTGGCTGCCCTGGGGGTTGCGGTGGCCCAGTTCGCCCCCGGCCGCGAGCCGGCCGTGAATCTCGCCGCCATGCGTGCCCTCGCCGAGACGGCCGTCGGCCGCGGAGCCCGGCTGGTCGTCTTCCCCGAGTACTCCTCTTTCTTCGAACCGGTCCTGGGGCCCTCTTTCGCCGCCGCGGCCGAACCTGTGGACGGCCCCTTCGTGGCCGCCCTCGCCGCGCTCGCGGTAGAACTCGGCGTGCATGTCGTGGCCGGCATGCTGGAGGCCACGGATGACCCGAGCCGCTTCTTCAACACCCTCGTCGCGGTGGATCCGGCCGGCGAACTCGTCGCGAAGTACCGCAAGCTGCACCTCTACGACGCTTTCGGCGACCGTGAATCGGACTGGGTGCGGCCTGGCGCCGTGGAGGAACCCGAGACGTTCGAGGTGGCGGGACTGCGGGTGGGACTGCAGACCTGCTACGACATCCGTTTCCCGGAGGTGACGCGCCGCCTGGTCGACGCGGGGGCCGAACTGGTGCTGGTGCCCGCCGAGTGGGTGCGGGGACCGTTGAAGGAACAGCACTGGCGCACGCTGCTGACAGCGCGCGCCCTGGAGAACACGGTCTACGTGGCGGCCGCCGACCACGCCCCGCCAGTGGGCGTCGGCAACAGCATGGTGGTCGACCCGATGGGCGTGGAACTGGTCACCATCGGCGAGACAACGGATGTCGCCGTCGCCTGGGTGCTGTCGGAGCGCCTCACAGCCGTGCGCGCCCGCAATCCATCGCTGGCCCTGCGTCGCTTCGCGGTCGTGCCCCGCTGAGCGTGCAGCCAGCTCAGAGTTCGGTGGCGATGGTGTCCTGCGAGGCGGGCGCCGCGCGCACCGTGAACTTCTGATCCGGGCGATGACCGCGGTCGGTGCGCTCCGGATGTTCGGGTTCACCCATCGCCCGCTCCTCGCCGGTGGCCACCAGACCCTGGGAACTGTTAGCGGAACGGGTGAGCTGGGCGAGCCATAGCGGGTTGATGCTCGGCGGCTGACCGCCGGAGAACTTGAAATACAGGGGAATGGCCGGGTGCAGCCACGCGGAACTGCGACCGTTTCCGGCTTCGGCGGCGTTTCGCCACGAGAGCAGGAAGCTTTCGCCCCGGCGGAGTTTCTGTACGATCACGATCTGGAGATGCGCCAATATCCGGTCGTCGAATTCGACCGTGACCCTGTCATACGTCAACGAACCCATGGGGAGCCGCTTTCAATCGGTGGGGCTGTTCAGAGGCCGGCCGCACAGGGTGACCAGATCTCAGGACTGCTCCTCAGTTTGGTCGCTATGAACTCGCTTGACAAGGGAAACAGCCGTGCCGCGGGATCGTCCAGGACACAGCGACTACTACTGCGGGAACACGCCTGACCGGGGCAGGCATCCGTTCGGCAACAGGTGAAGCAGCGTCTCATACGGTTTCTCCACGTGCGCGAAATGCCCGGTGCCCGGCACCGTGACCAGATCGAAGCCGCGGATGACCGCGCGGAGCCTGGCCGCATCCGTCGCCGCCACGAAAATGTCGGCGTCACCCTGGGTTGCGTGCACGGCGCACTCGATCCGGGCCCAGCGGTTGGCGTCGTAGGTTCCGGCGAGGTCGGATGCCACGGCGAACGCCTGCGGGCGCAGCTCGGTCGCAAGGGCCCCGATGACGCTCTCGTGCAGCAGCTCCGGTCGGCGGAACAACGGCGCCGCCAGCGTGCGCAGCAGCCCGGTGCGGTGGAGCAGGCGGATCAGACCGTGGCCGGCGCGCCCGGCCCGGGCGACGGCCCGCAGTACCGGCAGCAGGGCGCTGTACCCCGGCAGCGCGGCGAACCGGGCGACCGGGTGCCGCACGGTGTCGATCACCGAGAACGTCGTGGCCGAGACGAGGCCGACGAACGCGGTCGACCGGGTCTCGCTTGCGGCAAGTTCGAGTGCCACGAAGCCGCCGAGGGAGTGGCCGATCACGGTCCAGGAGCGGTAGCCGAGCGCCCAGGCGATCTCGGCCACCACCGCAGCGGTTGCCTCGATGGAACGAGAGGGTCCCGCCGCCGGAAGCGGCGAGTCCCCCCAGCCGGGCAGGTCGGGGATGATCAGGTCGGTCAGGCCGAGACCGGAGGCTTCGGCCGCGGCCAGCAGCGGCGTCCAGGTCGTCCAGGATCCCGCGGCGCCGTGCAGCAGGATGGTCGCGGTTTCGCTCCCGGTACGGCGGCCGTGCCGCACCGAAACCGTTGCCTGGCGCAGCCGCATGGAGCTCGTGGTCAGTCCGAAGGCCCGGGCGTCGGACGACAGAGGGAACGGGCAGTATCCGGTGCGGTCCGGGTCCTCCCGGGTCGGTGCATCCGGGGTCGGGAAGCTCCGTGGCGACGTCGTCGGCCGGGTCTCGGCGATGGTGCTCATAATGTTGGTTCGGTGCGTCGGCTCCTGTGGATTGCCCGACCGTGACGGGTGAGGGGAATGCGCGGGAGAGCAGGGCCGTTGGCCCCAGGGGGAAGCTTCTTCCCCTGTCCGAGACGGCGCACGCTTCGTCCGGCGACACCCTGACCCACAGAAAGAGCTATTCGTGAATCTTTTCTCCCCGTTGTCCCTCGGCGACCTGGAACTGCCCAACCGGCTCGTCATGGCGCCGCTGACCCGGGTTCGGTCCGGAATCGAGGGCGTTCCCGGCCCCCTCGTCGTCGAGCACTATAAGCAGCGTGCTTCGCTCGGCTTGATCGTGACCGAGGGCACCTACCCCAGCCACGCCGGTCAGGGCTTCCCCGGCCAGCCAGGGCTGGTCACCCCCGAGCAGATCGTCGGCTGGACCAACGTCGCCGACGCCGTGCACTCCGCCGGCGGGCGCCTGGTCGCCCAGGTAATGCACGCGGGCCGCGTCACCCACGAGGGCACCAACGGCGGCCACGAGGTCGTGGCTCCCAGCGCCATCGCCATCCAGGGCGATACCCGCACCTACGCGGGAAAGGCTGCCTACCCGGTACCGCACGCCCTCACACTCGACGAACTCCCCGGCGTGATCGCGGACTTCGTGCAGGCCTCCCGTAACGCCATCGCCGCGGGACTCGACGGCGTCGAGATTCACTCCGCGAACGGTTACCTCCTGCACGAGTTCCTCTCGCCGGCCTCCAACCAGCGCGACGACATCTACGGCGGCTCCCCGCAGAACCGGGCCCGTTTCGTCGTCGAGGTCGTCACCGCGGTGGCCGAGGCGATCGGCGCCGGCCGCGTCGGCATCCGGGTCTCGCCGGAGCACAACATCCAGGATGCCCTCGAAACAGATGCCGCCGACCTTATGGCCACCTATGGCGCGCTCGCCGACGCACTCGCTCCGCAGGGCCTTGCGTACCTGAGCATCCTGCACCGCGAGCCGGCCGGCGAACTGGTGCAGCAGCTGCGTGCCCGTTTCGCTGGGCCGCTCCTGGTGAACAGTGGCTTCGGCGAGGTCACCGACCGGGACGAGGCGATGGCCATCATCGCCGACGAACTGGCGGATGCGGTCGTCGTGGGCCGTGCCGTGATCGCCAACCCCGACCTCGTGTCGCGCTGGCTCAAGGACCTGCCGCTGAACACTCCCGACCCTCTTACCTTCTACGGTGCCGGAGCCGAGGGCTACACGGACTACCCGGCACTGGCGCACTAGAACCCCTGTCGGCACCTCCAAAGCGGCGGCTGCCGGGCTGCTAACGGGCGATGATGCCGGCCAGCTGGGCGGCGGCGCGCTCAAGCACGTCCACCTTTTTACAGTAGGCGAATCGCACCAGCGAGGCATACTCGGACCGGTGCCGGGCGGAGCAGAACGCGCCGATCGGAACCGCGACCACCCCGGCGAGATCGGGCAGCACCCGGCAGAACTCGGCGCCGTCAGGGTAGCCGAGCGGCGCGGCATCCGCCACGATGAAATACGACCCCTGAGGTCGACTGACCGTGAACCCCGCTTCGATCAGGCCGCTCTCGAGAACATCACGCTTGGCCTGCAGGTCGGCGGCGACACCAGCGTAGAAGGTGTCCGGCAGGTCGAGGCCCCGCGCGATCGCCGGCTGGAACGGCGCGCCGTTCACATAGGTGAGGAACTGCTTCACGGCCAGGATTGCGGTGACAAGAGCGGATGGGGCGGTAAGCCAGCCGATCTTCCAGCCGGTGGTGTTGAACGTCTTCCCACCGGAGGAGATCGTGATGGTGCGCTCGCTCGCGCCCGGAATCGTCGCGACGGGCACGTGGGCGACACCGAAGGTGAGGTGCTCGTAGACCTCGTCGGTCACGATGAGCGCGTCGTGACGGTGTGCGAGGGACACGATGAGTTCCAGGGTCTCGCGCGGCAGCACGGCCCCAGTGGGGTTGTGCGGATTGTTCACGATAATCAGTCGGGTGCGGTCCGTGATGGCGGCGCGCAGTTCGTCGGGGTCCGGCTGGAAATCGGGCGCCCGCAGGCGCACCGTGCGATGGATGCCCCCGCCCAGCGCGATCAGGCCCCCGTAGGCGTCGTAGAACGGCTCCAGCGTGACAACCTCGTCGCCGGGGTCGAGCAGTGCGAGAATGGTTGCCGCCAGCGCCTCGGTGGCACCCGCCGTCACCAGGACCTCGGTATCCGGATCGACGGACAGGCCGTAGAACCGGTGCTGATGCCGAGCGATGGCGCCTCGCAGCACGGGCAAGCCGCGCCCCGGCGGGTACTGGTTCGCACCGTCGGAGATCGCCTGGCGTGCGGCTTCGAGAACCTCGGTAGGGCCGTCCTCGTCGGGGAATCCCTGGCCGAGGTTGATGGCGCCGGTGCGCAGGGCGAGGGCACTCATCTCCGCGAAAATGCTCGCGGCGACGGTGCCGTCCGCGGCGAGCAGGCCGGCCCCACGGGCCGTGCGTCGCCAGGCCCCGGAGATTGTCATGATGTCACCTGCATGGCTCCAAACTACGACATGTGGAAAGTTCGAGCGGGGCTGCGCCGGATGCCCTAGGTTGGCCGCATGCGGACCGTGCAGCGCGACCTCCTCGTTCTGGGCCCGCTGCTGCTGCTCGGCACACTCGCGCTGACCGGTTGCACGCCCGAACCGGTGCCCCAAGCGCCCCAGGCGTCCGAGACGACCGGGCCGACGGATGCCCCCGTCTTCGCGTCCGATGAGGAAGCTCTGGCTGCGGCCACCGAAGCCTATGCGGCGTATCTGGCTGCCAGTGATGCTGCGGGGGAGGCCGGGACGCCGTCGCGAGATCTTTTCCTGAGCCTCAGTTCCGGAAGAGCCCATGAGGAGGAACTTTCCGTTGCGACGTCCTTTGATGAGCGCGGGTGGAAGCAGATCGGCTCTACCTCTTTTGACTCAATGGCTATCCAGTCCGTCGAAATCAACGCAGAGAAGAAGTGGGAGATAAGGGTCTATGTATGTCTCGATGTAACGAAAAGCGACATTGTGGATTCCTCAGGCGTTTCGGTCTCTCAGCCTGACCGCCCGCTGCGGATGCCATTGACAGTTGCCTTCGTGGGAACTGACCAACATATTGACCATTTTAAGATGACGGAGTCGCAGGTATGGTCCGGATCAGATTTCTGTTAGTCGCAGCGATCGTCATGCTGCTCGTAGCTCCTTCTTCGATCTCGGCTGCCGCTGCAGGGGATAGCTGCCTTCCCAAACTGTTGGTCTCAGGTTTGTGCCCGGAGGCTAACGGTGCCATCAACAACGGCGGGGTGGACCTTTCTGCGGGGTACGAGACCGGCGGGGGACAGGGGTCCGGGAACGAAGCCGGTGGCGGAGCGGGATCCGGGGCGGGCGGGTCCGGTTCCGGCAGCGGCAGCGGCAACGCCGGTGGCGGCCAAGTCGGTGCAGCACCCGTCGTCGATCCGCTGGCGTTCGTGCGCGACGACTTCACGGTCAACTGCATTCCGGGGTCGCCGTGCGACCCGAACCTCGTGGTGAGGGTTAGTGATCTGGTCAACTTCCAGCCCGCGGCGCCGTCCCAGACGATGGAACCGCGCGGCTGGAGCGTGGCGGGTTTGCCCGCGAACTTCATCGCGTCGGCATCCGAGCACTCCCGTACCGGCGCCTTGCTGGGATATCCGGCGGAGGTCCATTTCACCCCGGTCGGCTACCGCTGGTCCTACGGCGACGGTGCCCAGGCAAGCACGAACTCGGGCGGCGCGACCTGGGCGGCACTGGGCCTCCCGGAATTCTCCGACACCGCCACCAGCCACGCGTTCGCCAGTCCGGGAAGCTATGCCGTGGTCGTCGCGGTGGTGTACTCGGCCGAGTATCGCTTCGCGGGCCTTGCCTGGCGGCCGGTGCAGGGTACGCTGTCGACCTCGGCCAGCCCGCTCGGCGTGATCGTGGGGGATGCCCAGACGGTGCTCGTCAACCGCGAGTGCACGACAAACCCGGCCGGTCCGGGTTGCTAACTGTGTTGATCGACCCGGCACCGCTCAAGTCGTGGCGTCGTCATTGAATGCTCCCAGGCTGCACAGATCATTCGTTCAGGTTCAGGAGTCAAGGTGGAAACGCTTGGAAGGAGCACACCATGACCGACAATCCGCAGGCACCCGGCACCACTCCCGATCCCGACAACGCAGTCCCATTCGAAGTCAATGCGGCCGGCGAGGCTTCCGCCACGGCCCAGCCCTCTGCGGATCACTCCTCCGGCGACGCCCCCGGCGACGAGAAGCCGACCGAGGTCATCCCCGACACAGTTTCCGCCTCTGAGCAGTCGCCGGCCCAGCCCACCGCGGCCCAGCCCACCTCCACCTCGGCCGCGCCCGCGCGCGCGCACGCCACGGATTCCTTCGGTCGCCCGGTCGCGGGAAGTACCACCTCGAATCCCTACGCGCCGAATACCCAGCCGCAGTCCAACGCCCATCAGACCGGGTACGCCGCCGACCAGCCCGGCGGCCCGCGCACGCAGCCCCGCCGCTCGGGTAATATCGCCCTGATCGCGGCCCTCGCCATCGGCGCTCTCGTCGGAGGGGCATCCGGCGCCGGCGTCACGGCCTTCGTGGTCACCAACCAGACCGTCGGAATCCCGACCAGCCAGGCCGACGGCCCCAGCACGGTCGTGGTCAACAACACCGACAGCGTCAACCAGATCACGGCGGTCGCCGCCAAGGCCACGCCTAGTGTCGTCACCATCGCCGCCTCCGACGGCAGCTCCGGCGGAACCGGTTCCGGCGTCATCCTGTCCGAAGACGGCTACATTCTCACGAACACGCACGTCGTCACCCTCGACGGCGCCGCCGCCGACGCCAGCATTCAGGTCACCGCCAGTGACGGCAAGCTCTACGCCGCCACCATTGTCGGCACCGACCCGGTTTCCGACCTCGCCGTGATCAAGCTGGACGGTGCGAGCGGCCTGACGCCGATCAAATGGGCCGATTCCGGCAAGCTCAACGTCGGCGACAGCGCCATCGCGATCGGCGCACCGCTCGGCCTCTCCGGCAGCGTCACCGACGGCATCGTCAGTGCACTGAACCGCAGCATCTCCATCGCCTCCTCGGCTGCCCCGTCGACACCCGAGAACTCCGCACCCGACGAAGAGCAGAGCCCGTTCTTTTTCGACCTTCCCGACCAGAACGGCGGCGCGGCCCAGGCTCCCTCCACCGGCAGCATCTCACTCTCGGTCATCCAGACGGATGCCGCGATAAACCCCGGCAACTCCGGCGGAGCCCTGCTCAACGCCAAGGGCGAGCTGATCGGCATCAACGTCGCCATCGCCAGCGCGGGCGGCGACTCGGCGGCCGCCGGCAGCATCGGCGTGGGCTTCTCCATCCCGTCGAACCTGGCCAAGCGTATCTCCGACGAACTGATCGCCACCGGCACGGCCAGCCACGGTCTGCTCGGCGCCAGTGTCACCAGCGCTGCCGGCAGACCGGAGAGCGCCACCGTCGGCGCCCTGATCAGCGAGGTCTCGGCGGGCGGTGCAGCGGAAAAGGCCGGACTCCGAAAGGGCGACATCGTCACCAACCTCAACGATCTACCCATCACCGACGCGAACGACCTCACCGCCCAGGTGCGCGCTCTCGCGGCCGGCGAGACGGCCGACCTCACCTTTGTGCGCGATGGAAAGTCGGCCACGGTATCCGTCACGGTCGGCGCACTCTCCAGCTGACCACTCGCTCCTTCCAGAGAACAACAGCTGCGCCGCCGGTGATCCACCGGCGGCGCAGCTGTCGTTTGCGGCCCCGATGCAGGCAGGAAACACCCGGCTGGTAGGCTCTTACATCCCGCCAGAAGAATGGAACTATGACCAGCCAGGATCCCTCTTCCGGAGCCGCATCCCTGCTCGGGGTTTCCTATGTGATGCCGGTGCTGAATGACGTCACCCATGTGCGCGCCGCCGTGACCAGTCTGCTCCGCCAGGACTACTCGGGGCCCTTCGAGGTCACCCTGGCCCTCGGCCCGAGCATCGACGGCACAACCGAACTGGTTGAGGAGATGGCCGCGGTCGATCCGCGCATCCGCATCGTGGCGAACGAGATCGGCTCCACTCCGGCAGGCCTCAACACGGCTATCCGTGCCTCGCAGTACGCGTTCGTCATTCGCGTCGACGCCCATTCGGTGCTGCCGCCGGACTACGCCCGCATCGCCGTGGAGACCCTTGAGAGCACCGGCGCCGACAATGTCGGCGGCGTCATGGACGCCCAGGGCGAGAGCCCGTTCCAGAAAGCCGTCGCGCGCGCTTATGGCACGAAGATCGGCCTCGGCGGCACTCCCCTGCACATCGGCGGCCCGGAGGGCCCCGCGGAAACCGTCTACCTGGGCTGTTTTCGGATGGACAGCATCGTGCGCGTCGGCCTCTTCGACGAGGGCATCAAGCGCGGCCAGGACTGGGAACTCAACCGCCGTCTGCGCGACCAGGGCGGCATCGTCTGGTTCACACCTCGGCTCCGGGTCGTCTATCGGCCCCGGCCGAGTCTGGCCCGGCTGGCCCGGCAGATGGTGTCCACCGGCCTCTGGCGAGGGGAACTCGCCCGCCGATATCCCGAGGACAACGGCATCCGTTACTTCGCCCCGCCCGTCATGGTCCTGGGTGTCACTGTCGGCACTCTGGCCGGGCTGGCCGGCCTGGTTCAGCTCCTCACCGGGGCGAACCCGTGGTTGCTGCTCGGTTTTCTGATTCCCGCCGCCTACCTGGGGCTCGTCGCCGTGGCCACGGCCCTGGTGACCCGGCCGGACGGGTTTCGTGCCGGGCTGTGGTTTCTCGTAGTCTTGCCCTGCATTCACTTCTGCTGGGGGATCGGCTTCCTGCTCGGGTTTCTGAAATTCACCACCAACATCACGGCCCATACCGGAAGGCACCAATGACGTCAGCGAATCCCGCGGCGACTCGACCCTCCTCAATCGCCGAGCTGCGCCACGTGGCCCAGCCGCCGGAAGTTCGGCTGCGGGCGAACGCCGAGCACTGGACGGCGTCGCTCTACCTGCGCGACATCTCCCCGTATCTGACCTGGATGCTTCTGAAGACCTCTATCTCGGCGAACGGCGTCACCGGCCTGATGATCCTGGTCGGCTGGTCCACGGCGGCCGCGCTGCTCATTCCCGGCATCTGGGGCGCGATGCTCGCCCTCCTGCTTGGGCAGCTGCAGATGTTGGTCGACTGCTGCGACGGCGAGGTCGCCCGCTGGCGCCGGCAGTCCTCCCCGGCCGGCGTGTTCCTCGACAAGGTCGGGCACTACACGACAGAGGCCCTCATCCCGATCGCGTTCGGGATCCGGTGCGCCTTCTACCCGTTCGAGGCCCCCGCCGACTTCCTGTGGACCACGCTCGCACTGCTGCTCGCCCTCGTCATCGTGCTGAACAAGGCCCTCAACGACATGGTGCACGTGGCCCGCGCGAACGCCGGCCTGACCAAACTCGCCGATCGCAAGCACGAGCAGACCCCGACGTCGAGCTTCATCGCCCGCGCCCGCCGCCTGGCCCGGTTCCTCCCGTTCCACCGGCTGTACCACTCGGTCGAACTGACCATGCTGATCTTCGTCGCCGCGGTCGTCGGCAGCTTCCTCGGCGAGCCGGCGGTCGACCGGTTCGTGCTGATCGTGCTCGTCCCGCTGGCCTTCCTCTCACTGGTGGGCCACTTCGTGGCCATCATGGCGTCCAAGCGTGTCCGGTCCTAGCGCTTCACCGGTCGGGCCCGCCCTGCCGACAGTGGGGGTCGTGCTGCTCACCCAGGGCACCCGTCCCGACGACCTTGCCCGCGGCATCCGCAGTCTGCTGGCCCAGCAGGGAGTTCTCCTGGACATCGTGTGCGTGGGCAATGGCTGGCAGCCGACCGGGCTGCCGGACCAGGTGAAGACGCTCGGCCTGCCCGAGAACCTGGGCATTCCGGCCGGCCGCAACCGCGGGGTCTCCCGCGTCGCGGGAGAGTTTCTCTTCTTCCTCGACGACGACGCCAGCATCCCGGACCCGCACTTTCTGCGAGATGCCATCGGCGTGCTTCGGGCGGATTCGACCATCGGCCTTCTGCAGCCCCGAGTGGTCGACCCGGCCGGGATCGTGTCGCCGAGACGCTGGATTCCGCGCATCCGCAAGGGCGAAGCCACCCACTCCAGCAACGTCTTCTCGGTCTGGGAGGGTGCCGTGCTGCTACCCCGGGCCGCCTTCGACGCCACCGGGGGCTGGGCCGAGCCGTTCTTCTACGCCCATGAGGGCATCGAGCTGGCCTGGCGTGTCTGGGACCTGGGCCTGCGCGCCTGGTACGCCGGCGAGCTGGAAGCGAATCATCCCGTGATCGCGCCCACCCGGCACGCCGACTACTACCGATTGAACGCCCGCAACCGGGTCTGGCTGGCCCGCCGCAACCTTCCGGTCCTGCTCGTGCCCGTCTACGCCGGGTCCTGGCTTCTGATCCAGGTACTGCGCTGGGCTCGAAATCCGGGCGCGCTGCGCGCCTGGCTCACCGGTTTCCGCGAGGGGTGGACCACCGACCCGGGGGAGCGGCGTCCCCTCAGGGCGCGCACGGTGTGGCGGATGACGCTGGCCGGACGGCCGCCCATCGTCTAACGATTCCGTCGTCACGTCCCCTTCGGGGGGCCAGAGGCGCTCGGTCGAGTGGCATCGTCGGTACTCTTGATGGGTGGGTATTCAACGAGACGTCAGGCTTGGGCTCAAGCTGGTCAGGGACGTCACGGCGTCCCGCAAGGCACAGCGGCTGCTGAACGGGCGGCTGTCCACGCGTGAGCCGCTGCCCCGGAATCACTTCAAGATCGCGGTCTACTTCGCCGACGGCGACGTCAATCTGTACCAGATGCGGCAGTGGTACAAGCCGCTCGCGAAGCTCGCCGAGACCTGGCCCGTCCTGGTGCTGAGCCGCAGTGGGGCAGGTGCCCTGCCGCTGATCGATGAGTCCCCGCTCCCGGTTGCCTACGTTCGCCGGGTCGTCGACCTCGAGCAGGTGCTGGCCCAGCAGGACATCCGGATCGTGTTCTACGTGAACCAGAACACCCGCAACTTCCAAATGATGCGCTACGGGGGCCGCTGGCACGTTTTCATCAACCACGGTGAGAGCGACAAAATGTACATGGTCACGAACCAGATCAAGGCCTACGACTACGCCTTCGTCGCCGGCGATGCCGCGATCGCCCGTCTCGACAAGGTGCTTTGGGACTATGACTTCGACAAGCGCGCCCTGAAGATCGGCCGCCCCCAGGCCGACTTCTACTCCGGCGCGACGCCGTTCGCCCCGGACGAGCGCCAGGTCATCCTCTACGCTCCGACCTGGGAAGGCGACCGGCCAGCCGCCGCCTACGGCTCGATCGCGTCCCACGGCGTTGCCCTGGTGACGTCACTGCTGGCCTCGGGCCGGCACCGCGTGATCTACCGCCCGCACCCCCGCAGCGGCGTGGTGAGCAGCGAGTACGGCGCGGCGAACAAGACCATCATCGCGGCCATCGCGACGGCGAATGCGCGCGATGCCTCGGCCCGGCACATCTACGACGCGAGCCCCGACCTGGGCTGGCAGTTGTCGGCAGCGGATGTCGCCATCGTCGACATCTCGGCGATGGTCTACGACCGTCTGGCCTCAGGCAAGGCCCTGATGGTGACCCGCCCGGTCGACCCGGCCGCTCAGATCGACTCAGGAGGCTATCTCTCCGACTGCGAGTGGCTGAACGTCGACGATGTGGGAAGTATCCTCGGCGTGCTCGACGATCTCACCCATGACAGCGAGGCCCATGACCGGCTCAAGATCTGGGTCGAGCGTTACTTCGGCGACACCGGTCCCGGAGTCGCCACGGAGCGTTTCCACGCCGCTGTGGCGCACCTGATGGACGAGTGGGAGCGCTTCGACACATCCCACCCGCAGGCCGTGAGCCTGGAAGTGGTCGAACCAGCCATCGACGCTCCGACGGACGAGGTCAGCGACGTCGAGAAGCTCTAGTCTGCACGGGGCGGTGTCGGCGTTGTCGGGTGCGGTGCTCCGGGCATCCGTCGCCGGGGGGACAGCCGGCCGGACAGGCCGGTCAGGGACAGCCGGGTGATCCCCGGGATGCGGCGGGCCGGCGATTCCCGAACGACGATCCGCACCCGGGGGTCCAGTTCCTCGCGGAAACCGACCGGCGGCTGGCCGAACGCGAGCCGCGACGAGTGAACGACCCGCGAGCCCAGGATGTGGTTGCCCGCACCCCCGATGATGGCGCCCACACCGAACGGCAGGGCCTTGCCGATGAAGCTGGCGCCGCCCCTGGCGGCGAACTGCCGGATGAAGCTGCTCTTCAGCCGATCGGTCAGCGGTCCCATGATGGCCCGGGGAATGCTGGTCGTGATGAGTTCGCCCCAGTAAGCGGCGCGCGGGACGCCGGAGCCGGAGACCTGGCCGGCCAGCTGGCGCACCAGGTCTGAGCCTTCGCGGCCGAGCATCATCGTCATCACCAGAGCGCGTGCCCGCTCGGGGTCCTCGACCGTGATGCCGTGCACCTCGCTCACCGACTGCGTGAACAGGGCGGTGGCCTCGAGGAACCCGGCCGTCTCCACGCCGGAGATGGCCAGGGTGACGGCGGTGCCGACCCCCGGGATGACCGCCGTCGCGCCGACCGCGGCACCCCCGGTGGTGACGGCGGCGAGGTAACGCCGCTCCAGGATCCGGATGATCTCCACGGGCGACGCCTGTGGGGAACGGCGGCGCACGGAACGGATGTGCGCGAGCACGGCAGGACGGTGAATCGCCATCACGCGGTCGAAGCCCGTGACGATCCCGGTGGGGAGCTGGCCGCCTTTCGGCAGGCCACCCGTCTCGGAAATAATCGGCTTGGTTTTTTTGGCCATCAGAGTGCCCTCCGTCAGTGTCCCGATGAGTTTACGTGCCCCGGCTGGGTGCCACTGGCGGAAAACTCGGTGCGCGCCTATACAAGGAGAATGCCTGAGCCGAAGTCAGAAGCATCCCGAATCCTCGGTGTTCGCCTGCGTCGTCGGCGGCGCCAGCTGTCCCTCAATCAGGAGGCCGTCGCCCACCTGGCCGGCCTCAACGTGTCCAACTACGCGCGGATCGACCGGGGACTTGGCAACCCCACTTTCCATACCCTGATCCGGCTTGCCACAGTGCTCGGCATTGAGCCGGGCGATCTGATGACCGGGTTCAATTCCGCTCAACTGCCGCCCTCCCGGGACGGCCTGGAAGATCCGGATGCCGTGATGGCCTCGGCCCGTTAGGCCGGCTTGATCCCGTATTGCGAGTTGTAGAGCGCCAGCACCTCGGTGATGGGGGCATCCAGAACCAGCGCACCCTTGTCAAGGTAGAGGCCTCGGGTGCAGAAGCGCTTGAGGTCCCGCTCGTTGTGGGACACGAAGAACAGAGTTCGCCCACCGGCGAGCAGTTCCTCGATCCGCCGGTAGCACTTCTCCCGGAACGCCTTGTCGCCGACGGCGAGCACCTCGTCCACGAGCAGGATGGGCTCCTCGAGCCGGGAAATCACGGCGAACGCGATGCGCACCTTCATACCACTGGACAGGTGCTTGTAGGGCGTGTCGACGAAGTCGGCGATCTCCGCGAAGGCGATGATCTCGTCGAAGCGCGCCGCGATCTGCTTCTTCGTCATCCCGTGCAGGCCCGCGGTCAGGTAGACGTTCTCGCGCACAGTGAGGTCGTCCACGAAGCCACCCGTGATCTCGATCAGCGGGGCCACACCCTCGGTCACGCGCACCGAGCCCTCGTCGGGCAGCACGACGCCGGTGACCAGCTTCAACAGGGTCGACTTGCCCTGCCCGTTGCGACCGACCACGCCGATCGCCTCGCCGCGCTGCACCGTGAACGCAACGTTCCGCAGCGCCCAGAATTCGTTCGGGCGGATGCGCCGCCTCCGGGCGGCGAACAGGTCCTTGAACGAGCGCCGACCGCGTCGATTGCGGCGGAAACGGATGCCGACACCCGTGAGGGTGATCACCGGTGCCGACACTAGATCTCCTTCAGGACGGCGCGCTCGGTGCGCGTGAAGACAACCAGGCCGGCGACAAGAAAGAGGACCGACATCAGCGCGCTGATCAGCACGAGATTCCAATCGAGCTGCTCGGGGAAGAACGCGGCCCGGTACAGGCTGAACAGGCCGCTGAGCGGATTGAAGCCGGCCCAGAACTGCAGTTCCGTGGGCAGGTCCGCGGTGCCATAGATGATCGGCGATGCGTAGAACAGGAAGCGGAGGATGAGCTTCACGGCCCGCTCAAGGTCGCGGAAGAAGACCACGAGGGGAGCGACGATCAGCCCGATTCCTGCGGTCAGGATCGTCTGAAGCAGGATCGCGAGGGCGAAGAGGGCCGCACCCGCGCTGAGTTCAGCCCCGGAGATGAGTGCGAACAGCAGAAGCACCGGGATGGACGCCACAAACTCGATGCCCTTGGACAGCACGAGCCGGTTCACCCAGATCGTGCGGGGTATTCGGGTGGACCGAATCAGCTTCGCTTCGCGCAGGAACGCGCGCGTGCAGTCGGACACGGTGCCGTTGAACCACATCCACGGCAGCAGCGCCGACAGCAGGAAGACGATATACGGTTCGTTGCCCACCGTGCGCTGGAAAACCTGGGTGAAGACGAACCAGTAGATACCGGCCATGACCAGAGGGTCGAGAATCGACCAGAAGTAACCGAGCAGCGACGTCGAGTAGCGCACCCGCAGATCCCGCTGCGTGAGCAACCAGAGGGAATGACGGTACCTGGCGAAAGACGTGCGCTGCTCAGGGCGCACTTCCGCATATCTACTCACGCGCTCTATCGTAGGGGCGCGGCGCGCGCCCCCGCGAAAGGCGCCGCTAGACGAAGAGGTTCGCCCGTTCGAGATCCTCGGCGAAGTCGACCTCGACCGCGTAGAAATCGGAGATGTCGAGAGGCTCGACCAACAGGTTGTTCTTCTCGATCGCGAGTTCGATGCCGCGCTCGAAGTAGTCCTGGTCGGCGACCTTCGTCAGGTGGTGGACCAGTACGGCCTTGTACGCGCTGGAAATGTAGTTGATGCCCACTGCCTCGCCCAACCCGCCCTTGACAGTCTTGGAGAGTTCTTTGATGTAGCCCTCGGCGCTGGTCGTGTACTTGACCTCCTCGTCGGACACCTTGGAGGTGTTGACGGTGACGAAGGACTGGTCGCGAGCGACCATCGCGGCAGCGCGGTCGAGAATGGCCGGGTCGAAGACGACGTCACCGTTCATCCAGAGCACACCGCCGGTGGTGGACGCCTGGAGAGCGCGCAGAAGGCTCTTCGAGGTGTTGGTCTGGTCATACTCTTCGTTGTAAACGAAGGATGCCTGCGGGAAGGCCTCGATGATGTGCTCGAGCTTGTAACCGACCACGATGGTAACTTTCGCCTTCTTGCCGAAGGCGTGCGCGATGTTGTCGAACTGCTGCTGCATGATTGTTCGACCGTCGTTGAGTTCGGTGAGCGGCTTCGGAAGCGAACGTCCGAGTCTGCTGCCCATACCTGCTGCCAAAATGACTACCTGGGTGGTCACGATTGTCTCCTCAAAAAAGAATTCGAGTGACCGAGACTCCCTCAGATTCAGATCGAGTTTGTCTAGGGTTCACTTGTACGTTCACGTATAGACACACCGTTATGCCAACACGAGAGTACCCTACGCCCTCGGTTGGGGGGAAGAGCGGACTCCTTTCCGTGTTGCTTTCGTGACCCGGGCGCCCGTGGCTGGGCAGCGCCTGACTGTGTTTCCGGGTGACCCCCGAAGCCTGCGATGTCAGACGGTCCTTGGTAGGTTAGCGAGGTGACTCCAGCGCCCCCGACATCCGAGCCCGACGAGCAGAAGGTGCCCTCTTCTGCGCTAGATTCTGCTGAAACACAGGCCACGACGCCGGCTGTTGTGCGCACCGTCCCGGTGCGCAAGGCCCCTGTCCCCAAGGCGCCGCCGCGCACGAAGGCTACCCCCCGTGTGGCCGCCGGGCGACCGAGTACGGCCCGCGCAAAAGCGGCTGCAGAGGCGAGGGAGGGCACCCCCAGGGCGCCCCTTCCGAAGAAACCCGCGGCCAGGGCCAGCCCAAAGCCCGCACCGAGACCGGCTCCGAAAAGGCCCGTCGCAGCGCCGGAGTCTGACTCTGAAGGCACGTCGCCGACGGCCGACGCCCCGACACTCGCCACTCCTCCCATCACCGCGGCTCGCACGACGTCGGCTCGCACGACGTCAGTACGGGCCACGGCCGCGCGCACGGCAGCGGCGAAATCTGAGTCCGTCGCGAAAACCGGCGCGGCCCGGTCCAGTGCGGCCAAGGCCAGCGCAGCGCGGGCTGCGGCCATCCGGGCGGCGACCTTGGCTGCGGCCGCGGCCGCCGTCGCCGAACCTGACGCGAGGTCAGTCGAACCTGTCTCTGAGCCTCTCACTACTGACTCTGAGAGTGTCGAACCTGACGCGGAGCCCGCCACGCAGGTTCTGCCGGAGTTCATCCCGTCGCCGGGCGAGGAGGCCGAGCCGGTCCTGGTCGCCGCGCTGTCCGTGCCCCGGCCATTCGCTGCCGACGCATCCGGTGCCGACGCATCCGGTGCCGACGCATCCGTGTCGGCAGGCATCGAACTGGTGCCCGTACCGGTGCAGCTGCCTGGGTCCGCCGAAACGGAGCTGCTGCCTGCCGCCGCCCCCGCTGCCGCGGAACCGCCCGTCGTGAAACGGGCCTCCCGCAAGCGCGCCCCGGTGATTGCGCCGACTGCGCTCGATCTCGCCCCGCCGGTTGTGCTCGCGGTCAGCGGTCTGCACAAGAGCTTCGGCCGGACCGTGGCGGTATCGGGCATCGACCTCGAGGTTCGCGCGGGGTCGTTCTTCGGGATCGTCGGGCCCAACGGCGCCGGCAAGACCACGACGCTCTCCATGGTCACCGGGCTGCTCCGGCCGGATGCGGGCACCGTCACGGTGAACGGCATCGACGTCTGGGGGAGCCCGATGGCCGCCAAGCGCATCATCGGCGTTCTGCCTGATCGACTGCGCCTGTTCGACCGCCTGACCGGAGCCCAGTTGCTCTATTACTCCGGGGTGCTCCGGGGTCTCGACGACGTCACCGTGCGGCAGCGCGCGGCCGACCTGGCAACCGCCTTCGGCCTCGAAGACGCGCTTAATCGCCTCGTCGCCGACTACTCGGCCGGCATGACGAAAAAGATCGCACTCGCCTGCGCGATGATCCATTCGCCGCGACTGCTCGTGCTCGATGAGCCGTTCGAGTCCGTCGACCCGGTCTCCGCCGTCAACGTCACGGAGATCCTGCAGAAATACGTCGCCAGCGGTGGAACGGTCGTGCTGTCGAGCCACGGAATGGATCTGATCCAGCGCGTCTGCGATCGTGTCGCCATCATCGTGGAGGGTGCGGTGCTGGCCTCCGGCACCATCGACGAGGTTCGCGGCGAGAAAACGCTCGAGGAACGGTTCATCGAGCTGGCCGGTGGACGCAAGGTGGCGGAGGGCATGGAGTGGTTGCACAGTTTCTCGGACTGAAAGTCCGCCTGCTCGCCAATCTGTTCCGGCGCAGCCCCTGGCAGGTCGCCGGCATCGTGATCGGCCTGCTCTACGGCCTCGCCCTGGCCGTCGGCCTCTTCGTAGTGCTCGTCGGGCTGCGCTTCACGGGAGATCCCGTCGCCATTCGCGACGGCCTGGTCGTCGCTGGATCACTCGTCGTGCTCGGCTTCCTGCTGTTCCCGCTGGTCTTCGGGATCGACGACACCATGGACCCGCGCAAATTCGCGACCATGGGCATCCCTAGCCGGAGGCTTTCGCTCGGTCTGGCGCTGTCCTCTCTGGTCGGGGTGCCCGCGTTCGTGCTCTCGGTCGTGCTGCTCGGCACGGTCGTGACCTGGTCCCGCGGCCTCTTAGTGACGGTGCTCGCCCTCGCCTCCGCCACCCTGCTGCTGGCCACCTGCATGCTCGTGTCCCGGGTGAGCACGTCGCTGGGGGCGTTCCTGCTGGCAACGCGTCGATCCCGGGAATTCACCGGAATCATCGGGGTGCTTCTTCTGGTGATGATCGCCCCCGTCGTGCTTCTGGCGCTCAACTTCGATTGGGGTCGCTACGGCCTCGACCTGATCGGCGGGCTGGCGGGCATCCTCGGCTGGACGCCCCTCGGTGCGGCCTGGGCCGTTCCCGGGGATGCCTCCACCGGGCTCTGGGGTGCGGCCGTGCTCAAGCTCTCGATGGCCGCGGCAACGACGTACCTGCTGTGGCTGGCCTGGCAGGGACTGGTGGCACGGATGCTCGTCACGCCCGGCCGCGAGGCTCAGGCCCGCCAGTACGGCGGGCTCGGGTGGTTCGACAGCATGCCGCACACTCCGATGGGTGCGATTGCGGCCCGTAGCCTCACCTACTGGCGCCGCGACTCCCGGTACTGGATGTCGGTGATCGTCATCCCGGTCATTCCTCTGATCGTCATCTTGCCGCTGTCGTTCGCGGGGTTGCCGATCTCCTACCTCGCTCTTCTGGCGGTGCCGTTGATGAGTGTGTTCCTGGGCTGGACCCTGCACAACGACGTCGCCCTGGACCACACCGCGGTCTGGCTGCACGTGGCCTCCGGCACCCGCGGATTCGAGGACCGGATGGGCCGGTTGGTTCCCGCACTCTTCGTGGGGATCCCGATGATCGCGGCGGGGTCGGCGATCAGCGTGTCGGTCTACGGCGACTGGGCGGTGATGCCGTCCATCCTGGGGGTGAGCACCAGCATCCTGCTGACCGGGCTCGGGCTCTCGAGTTATTCATCGGCGCGCTTCCCCTATCCGGCGACCAAGCCGGGAGACAGCCCTTTCGCTCAGCCTCAGGCGTCGGACACGGCGGCCGCGCTGATCCAGTCGTTCACCTTTGCGGGGTCGATCCTGCTTTCGCTCCCGGCTCTCGCCTGCGCGCTGCTCGGCGTCTTCGTCGACCCGGTCTGGAACATTCCGGCGCTCGTGCTGGGCGTCGCCAGCGGACTGATCACGCTCGTGGGCGGGGTCTTTCTGGGTTCGCTCGCGTTCGAACGGCGCGGGCCGGAGATGATCGCCTCCGCCGTGCGGGCCTAGGCGTCCTGACGTTCGCGTGGCGCGCGTGCTGCGCCGCTGCGCCGCTGCGCCGCCGGCACGCCACGCGCGGAGGGGCGCAGCTCCCGCGCGACTCGCTCGCGGTATCCTCCGGGCTCCGGCTCGCGGGCAGGATCGGCAGGCCTGCCGGTGTGCCCGCGGGTTGTTTAGACTGAGTGCATGACTGATCACTTTCGCGCGAGCATCGCAGAACCCGGAAACCCCGGCAGCGGCGGCGGCACCTCGACGCTCGACCGTGAGCTCGAGCAACTCCTCAACCAGGAGCACATCGAGCCGGGCGACCACGAGCGTTTTTCGCATTACGTGCCCAAAGACAAGATTCTCGAATCGGCTATTTCCGGCAAGCCGGTGCGCGCCCTCTGCGGCAAGAAGTGGCTGCCCGGACGCGACCCGGAGAAGTTCCCGGTCTGCCCGGCCTGCAAGGCCATCTACGAGAAGATGAAGGCCTGACCTGCCGGTTGAGCGCTACCGGTACAGGGTCGGGATGACGGGGTCGCCGCGCCCGAGGCGGAAGGCCTCGATCGGCAATTCCTGCATGACGGCTGCGTGGTGCGCGCGGGCGCGGGTCGTGCCGGCCGCCCCGAGGTAACTTTCGTCGATCACGCCGTCGGTGATCAGAGGCACCAGCAGCACGCGGTCCCGGCCCGAAGGCTCTGCGGGCGGAGTGGAGTCGGCCGGATCCTCGCCGATCAGGACGACCTCGGCGCGCGCGATCCCGGCGGAGTCGAGCCGGCGCACGGCCCGCTTTCGGCCGCCGACCGAGCTCTTCGCGGGTGAGGTCTTGGCGACGGGCACCCAGTCTCCGGCGTCGTCGCGGTGCGCGACGAGTTTGTAGACCATCCCGGCGGCGGGGGAGCCCGAACCGGTCACCACCGATGTGCCCACGCCGAAGGCGTCCACGGGCGACGCGGACAGGGCGGCGATGGAGAACTCGTCGAGGTCGCTGGTGACGGTGATGTGCGTGTTGACGGCACCGAGCGAGTCCAGTTGGCTGCGGGCCTCCGCCACCCTGGTCGGCAGGTCGCCGGAGTCGATCCGGATCGACCCGAGCGCCGGTCCGGCCACCCTGACGGCCAGTTCGATGCCCGCGGCGACGTCGAAGGTGTCCACGAGCAGAGTGGTGGCCGGTCCGAAGGCCGCGATCTGGGCACGGAAGGCGTCTTCCTCGCTGTCGTGCAGGAGAGTGAAGGAGTGGGCGGCGGTGCCCATGGTGGGCACGCCCCAGCTGCGGCCGGCCTCCAGGTTGCTGGTCGAGGCGAAACCGGCTATGTAGGCGGCCCGGGCGGCGGCGACCCCGGAGTACTCGCCAGTGCGGCGCGAACCCATTTCGGCGAGGGGGCGGCCCAGGCTGACCGAGACCATCCGTGCGGCCGCGCTGGCGACGGAGCTGTCGTAGTTGAGCACGCTGAGAATCAGGGTTTCGAGGATGACGCATTCGGCGAAGGTGCCGTCCACCGTGATCAGGGGCGAGCCCGGGAAGTAGGCCTCGCCTTCCCGGTAGCCCCAGATGGTGCCGCGGAAGGCGTAGTCGGCGAGCCAGGCGATGGTGGGCTCGCGCACCACACGGTTGTCTCTCAGCCAGGTGAGTTCGGCATCCGTGAACCGGAAGGCCCGGATGAGATCGAGCAGCCGCCCGGTGCCGGCCACGATGCCGTAGCGGCGGCCGGAGGGGAGGTGCCGGGCGAAGGCCTCGAACTGGCACTCTCGTGCGGCGGTTCCACTTTGGATCGCGGCGTCCACCATGGTGAGTTCGTACCGGTCGGTGCGGAATGCTGAGGTTTCGGTCACCCGGAAAGCTTATCCGCCCGGCCCGATACGTGTTCTTGTCGGAGCAGAAGGCCTACAGCGCCCCGAAGGCGACGATGCAGTTCTGCCCGCCGAAGCCGAACGCATTCGCCAGGGCGAACTTCACCGGCTTCTCCCGGGCGACCCGCGGCACGTAGTCGAGCGTGCAATCCGGGTCCGGGGTCGTGTAGTTGATGGTGGGCGGGATGATGCCGGTTCGGACCGACAGGGCGCAGAGCAGGCCGGAGAGGGCACCCGCGGCGCCGATCATGTGGCCGGTCATCGACTTGGGGGCGGTGACGGCGATGGAATCGGCAGCGTGCCCGAGTGCCTGGCGTATCGCCGAGGTCTCGGCCCGGTCGTTGGCTTGGGTGGACGTGCCGTGGGCGCAGATCATGTCGATGTCGCTCGGGTTCAACTTCGACTTGATGAGTGCGCGGGTCATGGCCAGGCTCGCGAACTTGCCGGTGGGTTCGGGCGCGACGATGCTGTGGCCGTCGCTGGTGAGGGCGCCGCCCAGCACCTCCGCGTAGATCTGGGCGCCGCGGGCTCGGGCGTGGGAGAGCAGCTCCATCACGAAGATGACCGCTCCCTCACCGAAGACGAGTCCGTTGCGGTCGGCGTCGAACGGCCGAGAGGCCTCGGCCGGGGAATCGTTGTTCTTGGAGGCCGCGTGCATGGCGTTCAGGCCCGCGAACATGACGGGCGTGATCGCAGCCTCGACCCCGCCGGCGATGACGACGTCGGCGTCACCCATGACGAGCATGGTGCGTGCCTCGAGGAGTGCGTAGGCCCCGCTGGCGCAGGCAAGGGCACTCGCGTTGACCGGTCCGTGGACGCCGAGGTCGATCGCGATCTCGCAGGCGGCCATGTTCAACAGGGCGGAGGGCACGAAGCGCGGCGGGATGCGCCGGGAGTCGCCGGAGTTGACGAGCTCGGTGGCTTCCTGGATCTCCGCGAAGCCGCTCACGGCGCTGTTGACGACGACCGCCGTGTCGATGCCTTCCATGGAGGCGCCGAAACCGGCGTCAGCCACCGCCTCGCGGGCTGCGGCGATCGCGAGCTGCGAGGCTCGGGATGCGCGCTTAACCTGCTTCACGGTCATCCGCTCGGCCGGAATGAAGTTCTTCACCTCGCCGGCGATCTGCGTCGGCAGACCGGCGGGATCGAATTGGGTGATCCGGGCTACGCCGCTGCGGCCGCCGGTGAGACCCGACCACGTGTCGCGCCAATTGTTGCCCAGGGGCGTCAAGGCGCCCAGCCCGGTGATTACGACTCGATCATTCACGGCGATCATCTCCTCAAACAACGAATGTGACGTCATTCTGTTGCGGCGTCCGTCGGTTGGCGGGAGCCATATTCCGAGTGTAGTTACGGCCATATTCCCCGAATGGAACGTGCTGACGCTACCGGGGCGAGACTGGGAACATGCCGTCAATCTTCCTGTCCGAGAGGTGATCTCCGGCCGCGCCGGACCGGGTGCCGCGCGTACACGGGTGGGGGTCAGGGATTCCGACTAGGCTCAACTGTCGTGACGGATGCACCGATTGGAATCTTTGATTCCGGAGTGGGCGGCCTGACTGTCGCCCGGGCAATCAAGGATCAACTGCCGAATGAATCGATCCTCTATATCGGAGACACTGCGCATTCTCCGTATGGCCCGAAGAGGATCGCGGATGTGCGCGGTTTCGCCCTTGACGTTCTCGACGACCTGATTGCCCAAGATGTGAAGATGCTGGTCATCGCCTGCAATACCGCTTCGGCCGCGATGCTCCGGGATGCCCGTGAGCGCTACAGCGTTCCCGTGGTCGAGGTCATCCAACCGGCTGTGCGCCGTGCCGTGCGCACCACCCGCAACAACCGGGTCGGCGTGATCGGAACACTGGGCACAGTCAAATCGCGCGCCTACGACGACGCGTTCGCCGCGGCCACCGACATCCAGCTCCTGACGCAGGCCTGCCCACGGTTCGTCGAATTCGTCGAGGCGGGAATCACCACGGGCGACGAACTACTGTCGGTCGCCGAAGGCTATCTCGCCCCGCTGCGGGCCGCGGAAGTCGACACGCTCGTTCTCGGATGCACGCACTACCCCTTCCTGCGCGGTGCCATCTCCTACGTGATGGGGGACACCGTGACCCTCGTCTCCAGCGACACTGAGACGGCCAACGACGTGTACCGGCTGCTGGTGAGCCAGGGCCTGGAACGCACCGAGCAGGCGCCGCCCAGCTACCGGTACGAGGCCACCGGCGACAGCGCCGACGATTTTCTGCACCTGGCTCACCGGCTGATCGGGCCGGAAATCGGTCGTGTCGACCTGGTCGAGACCGGGTCCTTCAGTTTGAGCGAGCTTGCCGAGTTCGCCGCATCGCATCCCAACCCCAAGGAGACCCCGTGACCGACACCGTGCGCGTAGACGGACGAACGAACGACCAGCTGCGCCCCGTCACGATCGAGCGCGGTTGGAGCGACCAGGCCGAAGGGTCGGCCCTGATCTCGTTCGGGCGCACCAAGGTGCTCTGCACGGCCTCGTTCACCAACGGCGTACCCCGCTGGATGGCCGGCAAGGGCAAGGGCTGGGTCACGGCCGAGTACTCCATGCTGCCGCGCTCCACCGACTCTCGAATGGACCGCGAATCGGTCAGGGGCCGCATCGGCGGGCGCACCCACGAGATCAGCCGCCTGGTCGGACGCAGCCTGCGCGCCGTGGTCGACATGAAAGCACTCGGCGAGAACACCATTGTGCTGGACTGCGACGTGCTCCAGGCCGATGGCGGCACCCGCACCGCGGCTATCACGGGAGCCTACGTGGCTCTGGCCGACGCCCTCGAGTGGGGCAGGGAGAAGAAGTTCCTCAGCCAGAAGGCCCAGCCTCTGATCGACAGCGTCGCGGCCATCTCCGTGGGCATCGTGGGCGGTGAGTCCATGCTCGACCTTGCCTACACCGAAGACTCCCGGGCCGAGACCGACATGAACGTGGTCGTAACCGGCCGCGGCCTTTTCGTGGAGGTGCAGGGCACGGCCGAGGCCGCGCCGTTCGACCGCACCGAACTTAATTCTCTGCTCGACCTGGCGCTGGCCGGGACGATCTCCCTGACCGAGTTCCAGACGACGGCGCTGGGGCGCTAGGGCCATGCAGGTCGTTCTCGCCACCCACAACCAGCACAAGGTCGAGGAGCTGCGGCGCATCCTCGCCCCCCGGCTCCCCGACCTCGACGTGCTGGCCTACGACGGCCCCGAGCCGGTCGAAGACGGCGTCACCTTCGCCGAGAACGCTCTGATCAAGGCGCGCGCCGCCGCCGCGCACACCGGTCTGCCGGCCATCGCCGACGACTCCGGCATCTGCGTGAACGTCCTCGGCGGTTCGCCCGGCATCTTCTCGGCACGCTGGGCCGGGCCCGCCCGGGACTCCGACCAGAACCTGCAGCTGCTGCTCTGGCAGTTGGGCGATGTGGCCGCCGAGCACCGCGGCGGACACTTCACCTGCGTCGCCGCGCTGGCCATGCCCGACGGCACGGAGTGGCACGTGACCGGGGAATGGCTCGGGCAGATCCTGACCGAGCCGAGCGGCGCCGGCGGCTTCGGCTATGACCCGATCTTCCTGCCCGACGGCTATGCGATCTCCGCCGCCGAGCTGACCCCGAACGTGAAGAACGAGCACAGCCACCGGGCGAGGGCCTTCGGCAAGCTGATTCCGGTGCTGGAGACGCTGCTGGAAGCCTGACTGGCGCATCCGTCTCGACTGCTGAGAACGGCACTCATTCCGAACTGACGGCTGAACTGGCGGCCGGGTGCCCGCGGCCCTAGCGTGGAGGCATGGGCCATGATCACGCGCACACCTCGCAGACGAACCGTGCGCGTCTGTCGGTGGCGATCGGGATTGTCGCCGCGGTGCTCGTGGTGGAGGTCGTCGGCGCCTGGCTGACCGGTTCCCTGGCCCTGCTGGCGGATGCCGGCCACATGTTCTCCGACCTCGCGGGTCTGATCATCGCTCTGACGGCCACCGTGGTGGCCGCGCGGCCGGCTACCGACCGGCAGACGTTCGGTTACCAACGGGCCGAGGTGTTCGGTGCCCTGCTGAACGGGCTCATCCTGGTGGGGGTTGCCATCGCCGTCGTGATCGGCGCCGTCGGCCGACTGGTCGACGCCGGCGGCAGCGAGGTGCGGGCAACTCCCATGCTGGTCGTGGCCGTGATCGGCCTCTTGGCCAACGTTGCGGCCCTGCTCCTGCTGCGCCCGGCGGCCGAGTCGTCGATCAATATGCGCGGCGCTTACCTCGAGGTGCTCGGGGACACCCTGGGCTCAGTGGCGGTCATCGCCGCGGCCGGGGTCATCCTGGTGACGGGCTTTGTACAGGCCGATGCGATCGCGTCGCTGGTCATCGCCGGCATGATCGCGCCCCGAGCCCTCGTGCTGCTGCGCGACGTGGTGCGGGTGCTGAGCGAATCGGTGCCGGCCTCAACGGATGTCGCAGAGATCCGACGGCACCTGCTGGAAACGAACGGCGTGGTGGCGGTGCACGATGTGCACGTGTGGATGATCACCTCCGGAGCCCACGTCTTCAGTGCCCACGTCGTGGTCGAACCTGTGGTGCTCGGCTCGGGTGGCTCCGGCGCACTTCTCGATGAGCTTTCCGCGTGTCTGGCCGACCATTTCGATGTGGACCACTCGACGTTCCAGCTCGAGCCGGCCGAGCACGCGGCGCACGAGGAGAACCCGCACCGGTAGCGTGACCCGCCGGGAGCAGCCCGGACTGTGTTGAGCCCGGACTGTGTTGAGTCCGACTGCGTTGAGCTCAGAGGTCGTGCTTGTGCTCGTCGTGCGTGTGCTCGTCGTGCGTGTGCTTGTGGATGTCCTCGAAGGCGTCGGCGTCGAGGACGAGGCTTCCGGTTTGGATGGTCCGTCCGGTGCGTGCGTCCCGGCGGGCTCTGGACGCGGACTGTAGGTAGTGGAAAACGGTGGGGATGAGCGTGATGAAGACCGCGGCCAGCAAAATGATGTCGATGTAGTTCTGAACGAAATCTGCGACTGGCGGGATGTAGCCCAGGAAGAAGCCGAAGTAGGTGAGGCCGGTGCCCCAGAGGAGGGCGCCGATCAGGTTGTACAGCGAGTATTTGCGGTAGTCCATGTGGCCGACGCCGGCCGCGACCGGGGCGAAGGTGCGCACGATCGGCACGAAGCGGGCCACGATGACGGCCACGCCGCCGAAGCGAACGAAGAACGCGTTCGTGCGCTCGACGTTCTTGATGCTGAACAAACCGGATTCTTTGCGCTCGAAGACCCTGGGCCCGAACTTGTGCCCGATCAGATAGCCGACTTCTCCGCCGAAAAAGGCCGAGAATCCGATGGCCAGGGCCACCCACCAGATGTCGATCTGGATGACCCCGGCAAAGGTCAGCAGGCCGGTGATGACCAGCAGGGTGTCGCCGGGAAGCAAAAACCCCACCAGCAGGCCGGTCTCGGCGAAGACGATCGCGCAGACGCCCAGGAGGGCCCAGGGTCCGAACCCGTTGATCAGGACTTCCGGGTCGAGCCAGGGGATGACTGCCGTGGGAAGCAGGGCTGTATGAATCACTAAGAAACTCCTGTGGGCGTCGGTCAGATCGGCCGGGCGGCGGGATCACTGTGTGCTCTGTTATAGGCTAACGCGGTTTTCCGACAGTGCGCCGTGGGCTCGCAGTGGGTCAGGGAGCCTGGACCACTGTCGGGTCGTCGGGGAGCGCGCTGCGGGCATCCAGCCGGTTCTGGGCGCGATCCATCAGCAGGGTGCGCATGCCGAAGACGATTGAGGCGGTGATGAAGACCCCGGCGATGACATAGGCGGTGCTCTTCACGCCAGGGATGGCGGCCGCGTAGTAGCCGGTCAGAGTAAGACCCACGCCCCAGGCCAGGGCTCCGACCAGATTGCTGGTCAGGAACGTGTAGTAGTTCATGCGGCCGACGCCGGCGATCACGGGCACGAAGACGCGGCCCCATGGCATGAACCGGGCGACGACCACTGACCACCAGCCGTACTTGCGGTAGAAGGTCTCCGTCTTGGCGATGGCCGTGCGGGTGTGGCGGCCGCCGTGGCGGTCCAGGTAGGAGCGGCCGAAGTGGCGCCCGAGCAGGAAACCGACCTGGTCACCCAGGAACGCGGCGATGCCGGTTCCGACGGCCAGAACGGCGATGCTCAGGCTCGGCGTGGATGCAGCCACCAGGCCGGAGCCGAAAAGCAGGGAGTCGCCGGTGATGAACGGGATGAAGACCCCAAGGAACACCGCCGTTCCGGCGAAGACCAGGGCCCAAACGAGCAGGTAGAACAGAACGACGCTGGTACTCTCCAGCAGTTCGTTCAATTGGCCGTCCAGGGCCGAGATGTGACTCATGTGCGGGAGAGGGGACTTGAACCCCCACGCTCGAAAGCACAGGAACCTAAATCCTGCGTGTCTGCCAATTTCACCACTCCCGCGAAGTGCGCTTCCAGTGTACTTCGAGGGAGAGCCCCGCCCGTGAGCGTTGGCCACCTCTCTGGACCGGGCACCGGGGCCACCGCACTGTCGCATCGCCGCACGGGTCGGCCAGATCTGCACGTCTCCGGGCGCGTGGCTGTGGATAAGTCGGGCGTGGTCGGCGAGGGATGGGCGATCATGCAGGAATGAGCGAAGCCGTGCGCATCATCACCGAGCAGGTTCGCACTCGGGTGCGTCGCGACGGCGTCGACCTGGCGTCGAACTCCGGGCTCGCCGAGCAGTACGTGCGCGACGAGGTGCAGCGCTACGCCGAGCGGGCGCTCGGCAACTCCCTGCCGCTGATCGCCGACGAGCGCCAGGCGGCGCGCGAGGTCGTGGCCTCACTGACCGGGTTCGGGGCGCTGCAACCGTTCCTCGACGATCCCGGCATCGAGGAAATCTGGATCAACGCGCCCAGCCGGGTGTTCGTGGCCCGCGACGGGGTGCCCGAGCTGACCACCATGGTGCTCACCGCGCGGGAGGTGCGCGACCTGGTCGAGCGGATGCTGCAGGCCTCCGGCCGCCGCGTCGACCTCTCCTCCCCGTTCGTCGATGCCTCTCTGCCCGACGGGTCGCGGTTACACGTGGTCATCCCGGATATCACGCGCCAGCACTGGGCGGTCAATATTCGCAAGTTCACCCGGCGCATCCGCGACCTGAACCAGCTGGTCGGGCTCGGGTCGCTCACGCAGCAATCGTCCGAGTTTCTGCGCATGTGCGTGCTGGCCGGGCAGAATATCCTCGTCTCCGGTGCCACCCAGACCGGCAAGACCACCATGCTCAACGCCCTGCTCTCGGCCACGCGCAAGAACGAGCGCATCGTGACGGTGGAGGAGACGTTCGAACTCGACCTGGCCGCGCGCGACGTCGTGGCGATGCAGTGCCGCCAGCCGAGCCTCGAGGGAACCGGGGAGATCACCCTGCGCCGCCTGATCAAGGAGTCGCTGCGGATGCGCCCCGACCGGCTGATCGTCGGCGAGGTGCGCGAAGCCGAGAGTCTCGACCTGCTCATCGCCCTGAACAGCGGGCTGCCGGGCATGTGTTCGATCCATGCCAACAGTGCCCGGGATGCGCTCGGCAAACTGTCCACGCTGCCGCTTCTGGCGGGCCGCAACATCGACTCCTCGTTCGTGCTGCCGACCGTGGCCGGCTGCATCGACATCGTCGTGCACTGCGAGATCGACCGGCACGGACGGCGCCGGGTGACGGAGATCCTTGCGCCGAGCGGCCAACTGTCAGGGGCGATGATCGAGGCCAGCCCGATCTTCCTGGCCCAGCGGGGCGCCCTTGAGCCGACCGGGGGGTATCCGACGAAGCTGGCCAAGTTCCACGCGGCCGGACTCGACCCGGCCATCGTGCTGCGGGCCGGGGCCGTATGACGCTCGCACTCGGGGCTCTGCTCGGCACCGGGCTGCTCCTGGTCGCCGCGCCGTTCCTCTGGCCGCGCACCAGGGGCAAGGCCCGGTCCCGCACGCCGGGACGGCTGCGGGCGAACCTCGCCCAGGCCGGACTCGGCAGCCTGCCGCTGCCGGCCTTCGTCGCCCTCTCGGTGGTGCTGGGGCTGGCGGTGTCGGCGCTGAGCCAGGCCCTCCTGGGCATCGCTGCCCTGTCGATCGTCACCGCGCTCGCCGGGCTGTCGCTGCCGACGCTGATGGTCGTCTGGCGGGTGCGCGCCCGGCGGCGGGCGAACCGCGCCGTCTGGCCCGACGTCGTTGACCACCTGGTGTCAGCGGTGCGGTCGGGCCTGGCACTGCCGGACAGCGTCGGCAGCCTGGCAGGGGCTGGCCCGCTGTCGACGCGGCCCGCCTTCGCCGAGTTCGCCCGGGAATATCAAGCGACCGGCAACTTCGGTTCCGCCGTCGACGGGCTCAAGGTCTCCCTGGGTGACCCGGTGGCCGACCGCATCCTGGAGACGCTGCGCATGGCCCGGGAGGTAGGCGGCAGCGACCTCACGGTCGTGCTGCGCAGCCTCGCGGCCTGGCTCCGGCAGGATGCCGCCATCCGCTCGGAGGTCGAGGCGCGCCAGTCCTGGATCGTCAACGCGGCGCGGCTGGGCGTGGCCGCGCCCTGGATCGTGCTGCTGCTCCTGGCCTCCAGGCCGGAGGCGGCGGTTGCCTACAACACCTCCGCCGGTGTCGTCGTGATCGTCGGCGGCCTCGGCGTCTCCGTGGTTGCCTACCGCCTGATGGTGGCGCTGGGACGGCTGCCAGAGGAACGCCGGTGGTTCAAATGAGCGCCGCGCAGGCCTGGGCGCTGTTCTGCGGCACCGCGTTGGGCGTGGGGCTCTGGTCGCTCGCCAGCTTGGTGCCTCGGCTGAGTCGGCCGCGCCTCGCGCAGAGGCTGGCGCCGTACATCCTCGACGTGTCGGCGGAGGCGCGGCTATTCGTGGGGCGCACGACGGTGCATCCGTTGCCGGTGCTCGGCACCCTGTTCGCGCCCGTGTTCGGCGCCCTCAAACGAGCGTTCGGCGCCGTTCTCGGCGGCACGGAGACGATCGCCCGACGGCTCCGGCAGTCGGGGTCGGTCCGCGGCACCGACGAGTATCGATCGGAGCAGGTGGTGTGGGCGCTCGCTGGACTCTTCGTCGGGGCAGGTGCGGTGGTTGCCCTGCCGGCGTTTCGGTCGATGCCGGTGCTGGTGCAGGTCGTTCTGCCGGTGGTCGCCGCGGCGGGCGGCGCGCTGGCCCGCGATTGGATGCTCGGCCGCGCCGCCACCGCCCGCCTCGCGCGCATGCAGAGCGAGTTTCCGACCGTCCTCGAGTTCATGACGCTGTCTCTGTCGGCGGGGGAGGGCATCCTGGATGCGCTCGCCCGGGTCTCGCGCACGAGCACGGGCGAATTGTCGCGGGAGCTGGCGGGGGTGGTGGCGGATGTGCGCACCGGGGTGCCGCTCGCCACCGCCCTGCACGCGTTGTCACGTCGGATCGCGCTGCCTGCGGTGACCCGGCTGGTCGATCAGGTCACGGGTGCGCTCGACCGGGGAACCCCGCTCGCGGAGGTGCTGCGCGCCCAGGCGCAGGATGCCCGCGACGAGGCCAAACGCGAACTGATCGAGGTGGCCGGCAAGAAAGAGGTGGCCATGCTCGTGCCGCTCGTTTTCCTGATTCTACCCATGACGATCCTGTTCGCGATCTTCCCCGGCCTATTCATCCTGCAGAGCGGATTCTGAACCACTGAACCACTGAACCACTGCCGCACGAGAGAACCACTGTCCCCACGAGAGAAAGTGAGTCAATCATGAAGACACTGCAGCGACGTGTGCGCGACCGGTGGAGCGATGCCGGGGGCGATGAACGAGGCGACGTTCCGGGATGGGTGCTCATCACCCTGATGACGGCCGGGCTGGTCATGATCATCTGGGGTCTGGCCGGTCCGGCGTTGAGCGGTGTGTTCCAACAGGCGATCGACCGGGTCAGCGGAATGTGACCGGCCGTGACGCGCACGCGGGGGAACCGAACCCGATCGCTCGGTGGTGAGGAGGGGTCGGCGGCCGCCGAATTCGTGATGGTCGGCGCACTGCTGACCGCGCTGACGCTCGGCGTCATGCAGCTGGGGCTGACCCTGCTCGTGCGCAACACCGTGCTTGACGCCGCCGCCGAGGGAGCCCGGTACGCCGCGCTCGCCGACAGCGGGCTGGGTGAGGGTGCGGCACGCACCCGCGAGCTGATCACGACGTCGATCGGGCCCGCGTATGCAACCGATGTGGAGGCCAGCTATGGGGACTATGGCGGGTTCCCGAGCGTGCAGGTGCGCGTCGTGGCGCCGCTGCCGCTGCTGGCCCTGTTCGGCGTCGATCGCGGGCTGGAGGTGGTCGGACATGCGGCGGTCGAGACCCTGCGGTAGTGGGGGCCGAGTCAGCCGTTGGCGTGTGTGGTCGGCGAACGGAGAGCAGGGTTCGGTCTCGCTGGAGTTCATCACGGCCGGCCTGATCCTGCTGGCGCCGCTCGTCTACCTGGTGTTGGCGATGGCGGCGCTGCAGGGCGGCGCCCTCGCCGTGGAGGGAGCAGCCCGCCAGGCCGCACGCGTCTACGTCCAGGCGCCCGATGAGGCCGCGGCGAACGCCCGCGCCGAGCGGGCCGTGCAGTTCGGGCTCACGGACTACGGCATCGACCCTGCGGGTGCCGAGGTAAACGTGGCCTGCGAGGCCGGTGTGAACGGATGCCTGACCCGGCAGAGCACAGTCACGGTCACCGTGCGCATCCGGGTGGCCTTGCCGCTGCTGCCGGACCTCCTCTCACTGCGCGACTCGGCCAGTGTTCCCCTGGAGGCCCAGGCCACGCAGACGGTGTCCCGCTTCTGGCGGGCCGGATGAGCGGCGGCGGAGGCTCGGCGGTCGCCTGCGCGGCCGCGCTCGCGGGCACGCCATCGGGATCGCGGGCGGCGCGGTGGCGGCGCCGGCTGCCGATCCGGCCCGGAGGCGAGAAGGGATCGACGCTCATCCTCACGATCTTCTACGGCTTCCTCGCCCTGCTGCTGATCCTCGTCGTCGTGGCCGCGACCTCTCTGTACCTGGAGCGCAAACGCCTGCTGACCCTCGCGGACGGCGCTGCGCTCGCCGGGGCCGAGGCGTTCGACCTGGGCGCGATGGCCGTCACGGTCGACGGCTCGGGCGCGGAGTTGCGACCCTCCCTGTCGTCTGCTGGAGTGCGGACGGCCGTGGAAGAGTTTCTCGCAGCCACCCCGGATGGCCGGATGGAGGGACTGAGGGTGAGCGGTGCGGCATCCGTCGACGGGCAAAGCGCCACGGTTTCACTGAGTGCCTATTGGCGTCCGCCGGTGCTGGCCGTGCTGCTGCCGGCCGGGGTGCCGCTGGAGGTCACGGCGGTGGCGCGCTCGGTGTTCCGCTAGCGTTAGCGAAACGCGCCTGACCCGGCGCAGGGGAGGAGAACCGTGACGGCCGAGCGCGACCGCCTGACCGGTGCCGGCGCCCAGGTCGTGACCGAGGTGAGCATCAACTTCGGGTCGTCCCTCGCCGGTCTGGCCATTCCGCTTGTCGGCTCGCCCGTCGTCGTCGCAGTGCGGCAGCTGGTGATGGCCGCCACGGTGCTGCCCTTTTACCGGCCAAAACTGGCCGGCCTCAGCTGGCGTCGGCTGTGGCCGGCGCTGGCGCTCGGTGTCGTGCTCGCGGTGATGAACCTCACCTTCTACGAGGCTGTCGACCTGCTCGGGCTCGGCATCGCGGCCACGATCGAGTTCCTCGGTCCGTTTGCTCTGGCGCTGGCCTCGTCGCGCCGCCTGCTCGACTTCGTCTACGCCACCGCGGCGGCCGGTGGGGTGTTCCTGCTCACCTGGTCTGACGGGGCACTCAATCTGCTCGGCATCCTCTTCGCCCTGACCGCGGCGGCGTCATGGGCGGCCTACATTCTGCTGACCCGCAAGGTGGCCGTGACCTTCCCCGGGCTTGAGGGCATTTCCGTGGCCAGCGTCGTCAGCCTGACTTTGCTGGTGCCGTTCGCGCTGCTCACGGTCGACTGGCCGAGCCTCAATTGGGGCGTGATCGGGCTGCTGCTCGCCATCGGCGTGCTTTCGTCGGCGTTCCCGTACACGCTGGACACCTTCATCTTGCGCCGCATCACCCCGCGCCTCTACGCGATCATCACCAGCTTCGGCCCCGTGATCGCGGCGCTGTTCGGCGCGCTGGTACTGGGGGAGACCTTCCTGGTGCAGCAGCAGATCGCCATCCTTGTGGTGTGCGTGGCGGCCGGCGCGGCCATCGCCAGCCAGCGCGAAACGCCGAAATCCGAACTCGAGATCATCGCGGGCGCGATTCCCTGATCGGGCGCGATTCTCCGATCGGGCGCGTGCGGGCATCCGTCGCCGGCTGCCCGGCGTTGAACCAATTCGACGGAGATATTGTCTCAAAGGCCTGTTTTCAGCGGGTCTGGGGCTGATTTTGGCAAAATCTCCGTCGAATTCGTTGGGGACAGGCTATCTGCGCAGCGCCCGCGGCTCGGGGACTGACTCGGCTAGGTGACGATGATGCCGAGGTGTGCGGCGAAAACGGGCGCAAGCAGGCTGAGCTGGGCGTCATCGATGGTGGCGCTGCGCAGCCCCTCAAGCCCGTGGATGGCACTGAAGTCGCTCGAGCGTAGGTCGGCGTCCTTGAGGGTGGCACGGGTCACATCGAGGGTGCCGACGCGGCAGTCGCGCATCTCGAAGCGCTGCACGGTGGCGCCGCCGAGGTCGAGCTCCTCGATGATGCAGTTGGAGAGCAGCACATCGATCAGCGTCGCCCCGCGCAGGTTCACGAAGTCGAGCTTGGACTCGTCGATGTGCACCGAGCGCAGGGTGGCCTCGTAGAGCTCGAGCGACCCGAGCCGGGAGTGCTCCACCCTGACGTCCCGCCAGCTCGAGCGGGGCGCGCAGAAGACGGCCGCGTGCAGCTCGCGGGCCACGCAGTCGGCGACGGATGCCCCGCGCAACTGCGTGTCGCTGAGGGAGACTCCGCGCAGCTCGCACTCCTGGAAGCCGATGCCGGTCAGGTCCCGGCCGGACAGGTCGCATGCGCTGAAGCGCTCGGCCTCCCGGCTGTCACCGGCGCGGAGGTCGCTGCCGTCGGAGTCGGTCAGGCCGGCCAACACGATTCGGTCGATTCGGGGACCGCGGGTATTCGCGCGTGCCACCGTCAGGAGACGGGAGCAGCCGCGGCGGCAGTAGTAGTGGCGGGAGCGCCGGCAGCGGGAGCGGCGGGGGGAACCGCTTCCAGCACGAACACCGGGATGACCCGGTCGGTCTTTTTTTCGTAGTCGGCGTAGTCGGGGAACGCGGCCACGGCCCGCTCCCACCACGCAGCGCGTTCGGTGCCGGTGACCTCGCGGGCCAGCATGTCCTGACGGCTGGGGCCATCCTGCAGCTCGATGAGAGGGTGGGCCACCACATTGCCGTACCAGACGGGGTTCTTCGGGCTGCCGCCGAGGGAGGCGATGGCGGCGTAGGCACCCTCGTGCTCCACGCGCATCAGCGGGGTCTTGCGCAGCTTGCCCGACTTGGCCCCGAGGGTGGTGAGCACGATGACGGGCATCCCGCGCAGGGTGGTGCCTTCCGTGCCTCCGGAGCTTTCGTACAGGTCGACCTGGTCGCGCACCCACTGCTGGGTGCCGGGCTCGTATTCTCCGATGAGGGGCATACGACCATTAAACGCCCTCGGTCGGACTCCCATTCCCCCGGGTTCAGCGCGTCGGGGCCGAGGCAGCGTCAGGGACGCATGCGCGGCCGGCGAGGCGCGTAGCGGGGGATGTAGCGGCCCAGAATCACGGCGCCGAACAGTCCGAACACTCCCATCACGACGCTGGCGATCGAGATGGTGGCGACCGCGGTCAGGCCGGCCACGGCCAGGGGGGCGACGGCCCCGCCCAGGTCGGCGGTGAAGCGCCATGCGCCCAGGAACGGTGCCGGGCTGTTGTTCTTCGGGGCCAGGTCGGCGCCGAGCGTCATCAGGAGGCCACTGCCGATGCCGTTGGCGAGCGACAGGATCATGGCCACGGCGACGAACCACTCCACGTTGCCGGGCAAGTCGTGTGTGAACGCGAGAATGAGGTGCCCGGCACCTAGGCCGATCATCGACGGGATGGCGGTCCACAGGCGGCCGAAACGGTCCATGATCTGGCCACTGACGTAGAAGAGGGCGAAGTCGACCGCGCCGGCGATGCCGATGATCAGGGCGATGTCGGGGACGCTGATGCCGATGCTGACCGCCCAGAGCGGGAGCAGCACCGTGCGGGAGGCGCGCATCGCCCCGATCAGGCCCGCGCCCGTGCCAAGGCGCAGGAGCACCGCTCGGTGGCCCCAGATGGTGCGGAACAGCCCCTGGGATTCCTCGGCCGCGAGCTCCCGCCCGGCCGGCATGACAGATCCGTCGGGCGCCTTCACCAGTTGCGGGCCACCGAAAGTGCTCTCGGGATCGGGCAGCAGGAGCAGCATCGCGGCCGCGCCGAGGCAACAGACCACGAACACCCAGAACACCGACTCGGTGCTGTCGGTGAGGCTGAGCAGGGCGGCGGCGATGAACGGGCCGATGAACCAGCCGGCGCGGAAGATGCCGCCGAGGGTCGACAGCGCCCGGGCCCGGTAGGCCAGAGGCACGAAGCTGGTCATGAACGCGTGGCGGGCCAGGGCGAACACGGCGGTGGCCAGGCCGATCAGGAAGATGCCGATGCCCAGCACGAGCGGGTTGGGAGCGACGATGCAGATCAGTACGGCGATGATCGTGAGCAAGGATGCCCAGATCATGGCGTTGCGCTCCCCGATGAGGGAGACCACCCAGCCGCTGGGGATGTCCCCGGCCAGTTCACCCACCATGATCATGGCGGCGATGAACCCTGCGATCGCGAGTGTGGCACCCAGGTCGTTGGCCACGATCGGGATCAGCGGGATGATCGCGCCCTCGCCGATCGAGAACAGGAGGGTCGGTAGGAACGCGGCGAGTGCGACGGAACGCATCTGGAAGGGGCGGTCGGCGTTACTCATGGCTTGTCGATGTTATCCCCGGGCGGGTGTTGGTGTTTCGAGTCCGCACCCTTACGGCACCTTCGACCCGAACGAATTCGACGGAGATTTTGGCTCTCCTGCTTCATCTGTGGGTGTTTCGGAGCGCCTTAACGGCCGCACGCCGCTTCCTGTCTAGGTTTCTGACTGTCTAGGAACAGAAACTCAA
>NZ_SOFA01000027.1:0-122969 GCF_004402835.1 Cryobacterium sp. Sr3
TGGTCGAGGGCGGTGACGATGTTCTCGGCCGCGTCCACGCCGAGGTCCCCGGCGGTGAGGGAATCGGCCACGGCCGGGTAGTAGGGCGGCAACATGCTGGTGCCCGCCCGGCGCGGGGTCACGTTCTCGCCCAGGCGCACCCGCCGGTTCGCCTCACGCGACGAGACGCGGGTCAGGCGGGTGATCAGGTCGATGCCACTGCTAGCCCCGTTCTTATACGCGAGGGACTCGTGGCCGAGGATACGGCGGGACCGCACCGAAATGTCGGCGGCGGAGGCAACCCTGGCCGCATCGACCCGACGGCCGAGGTCTTCAACCGTACCCAGCACCATCATCGCGTCCGCCTCACCCAGGAGCGAGAAAGACACCGAGTCCAGCACGGCCGCGGCCAGGTCACGGGCCTGCTGCAACTGCTGCACGAGGGATGACTGTGCACGGGGTGACTGTGCACGGGGTGACTGTGCACGGGGTGACTGCGCGAGGGAAGGCGCCGCCTGCGGTGAGGCGGTGGGGTGGTGCGGAGTGGGGGCTCCAGCCATACCTTAATAGTAGATGTGTACTAATAATAAGTCAAGAGGTTCTGCACGAGTATAGAAAGTAATTCGGTCGGCGCGGTGCCGTGGTTGCCGACCACGCGCATCCGTCGGTGCGCCCCTGAGGCACCCGGGCTTCCTAACGAATTCGACGGAGATTTTGGCTCTCCTGCTGCTTCTGTGGGTTAAACCCGGCCGGGGAGCACTGGTTTGTGGCCGCCGAGGCTGAGCATGGCGAGGGCGATGAGGGCGTCGGGTGATTTGAAGCCGAAGGCGATGCGGNGCCTCAGGCACCGCGGGCTCCCTAACGAATTCGACGGAGATTTTACCGATTTCGAGCCCAAACGGATGTTCTGGGCCGGTTCTGAGCAAAATCTCCGTCGAATTCGTTCGGGGGCCGGCGCAGGAATGCCGGGGAGCTCAACCGGGGAGCTCAACTGGGGAGCTCACGCCGACGGGCTCAACCGCCGCTACCCGCTAGAAGTTCGGCAGGAACTCCTGCCAGACCGCCCGCCGCTCTCCTCGCGGATCCGGTTCGATGCGACCGACCTCGTCTCAGAGTCAGCCGGTCGGTTTCCGAGTAGGTCGGCCAGGTGTCGTCGGGCCGCCTTGTGCAGGCGAAGCGAAGCCAGTGCAGGCGCATCCGATCGCCCGCGTTGATGAAGAGTTCCCGCCCGCCGAGCAGGGTCATGGCCCGGGCCGTGGGGCCGTCGACGTGGTCGAACAGGGCGAACAGCTCGATTCCGTGTGTGGCGCTGATGCCCAGCGTGTGCTTAAGCCGCGGGACCAGGTCGAACCGGTACGTATAGACCGGCGCGACCCGGGAGTGGAAGTCACCGATCTGCAGGCCCGGATACCAGAACACGAAATCCCCGCCGCAGTCCGACGACGACTGTTTCGCCGGCAGGCTCGCGTAGACGGAGCGCATCGCGTCGTGCGGGCTCACCGGGGCGTGGTCGAAGATGGCCGCGATACGCGTCGGCGACTTCGGCAGGATGTCCACCCGGCCCCGGAACAGCGACCCCTCCCGCTCTTTGGTGCCGATGATCAGCGGCACCCGGTGCGCGGTCCCGTGACGGAAGGCGTCGAGCGGCCGCTCGGGCAGGAAATCCACGTCGATCACCGGGATCAGGCAGAAGGTGCCCGGGCTGGCATCCGGCGTGCGCGCCTGCAGCGCCACGGCCGCCTGGGTCAGGTCGGCTACCGCGGCGGTGGTCAGCGTGGATAAAGACCATCACCGGGCGGCCCAGCCGTCTACGCGACGCCGACGCCGGCCGAAGCACGTTGACACTCAGGCACTCCTCACTGGCCGCGGGGCCCGGAACCGCAGCTCGCCCACGGGTGGCGCAGCGTAGGGGATGCCGCGCCAGGCCGAATGCCATTGTCGTCCACGCCGCGCACGATCCCGCCGGTGACCCGCACCTGCAAGCGGCTCCGCGGGCAGGCCGACGCCACCTCGCGCGGGGTCGCGGTCATGGTGTCCTCACTTCGGGCGCGTCGACGCCGCTATCGGTACTCCGGGTTCGGCTGGAATCCGAACCGCTCGCCCTCGTCCCACTCCGCGCGGAGGTTCCCGTAGGCGGGGATGCCGCCGTTTGCCTTCAGCATTGCGGCCAGGTGCATCAGGTTCCAGGTCATAAAGGTCACGTTGCGGTTCGTGAAGTCACTGTCCGGCCCCCCGGAACCCGGGTCCAGGTAGCTCGGGCCCGGACCGATCGCGCCGATCCAGCCGACGTCGGCCGCCGGCGGAATCGTGAAGCCGATGTGCTGCAAGCTATAGAGCACGTTCGACGCGCAGTGCTTCACGCCGTCCTCGTTGCCGGTGATGACGGCCCCGCCCACCTTGCCGTAGTAGACGTACTGACCCTTGTCGTTCAGCTCCCCCGACATGGCATAGAGCCGTTCGATCACGCGCTTGGTGACCGAGCCGTTGTCGCCGAGCCAGATCGGTCCGCCGATCACGACGATGTCGGAGGCGCGCACCTTGTCGAACAGGGCGGGCCAGGCATCCGTCGCCCAGCCGTGTTCGGTCATGTCGGGGTAGACGCCCGAGGCGATGTCGTGGTCGATGGCCCGGATATTCTCGACGTGGACGCCCTGCTCGTGCATCAGGTTGATGCTGAGGTTCATCAGGCCCTGTGTGTGGCTGATTTCGGGGCTTCGTTTGAGGGTGCAATTGATGAATAGGGCCCGAAGGCCGGCGTATTCGAAGGATGCCTGGGTGTTGCGGATCGCGGTCATGGCGTCAGTTTTGCACCTGCCCCAGACCTCGTCTAGGGCCACACCGGGGCCCGCGCCCTCCGGATCGGGCCTTCGATCGGGCCGCGAGTCGGGTTAACTGGGAGAGTGATTTCCAAAGAGCATCGGGTGTTGATCGTGGCCATTCTGGCGTCGTTCGTGGCGTTCCTGGACGGCTCCATCGTCACGGTCGCGCTGCCGGCGATTTCTCGGGAATTCGGCGGCGGTCTGGTGCTGCAACAATGGGCGGTCGACGGCTACCTGCTGTCATTGGGCGCCCTGATCCTCGTGGCCGGGTCACTCTCGGACACGTTCGGCCGGGTGCGGGTGCTCCGAATCGGACTGGTCTGGTTCGGGATCACCTCGCTGGCGTGCGCGGTCGCACCCTGGGGGAGTGCGCTCGTGCTGGCCCGAGTGCTGCAGGGCGTGGCGGCGGCTCTGCTCGTGCCGAGCTCCCTGGCGCTCATCACCTCGACGTTCTCGGGGGCGGCGCAGGCTCGAGCGATCGGGGCCTGGACCGGCTGGACGGGCATCGCGGGCATCATGGGTCCGGTGCTCGGCGGCATCCTGGTGGACACGCTCAGCTGGCGCCTGATCTTCGGGCTCAACGTGATCCCCATCATGGTTACCCTGGTGCTGCTGGCCGGCCTGGACGAGCCGGTGCGCACCCGTCCGGCGGCCCCCATCGACGCGTGGGGCGCCGGCCTGGCCGCGCTCGGGCTGGGCGGTCCGGTCTTCGCCCTGATCGAGCAGGGGCGGCTGGGCTGGGCCAGCCCGGTCGTGTTCGTGCCGCTTGTCGTCGGGCTGCTGGCCTTCGCGGGGTTCCTCTGGTGGGAGGCGCGCGCGCCGCATCCGATGATGCCCCTGAGCCTGTTCAAGATCCGCAATTTCGGCGTCGGTAACATCGCTACGGTCGGTTTCTACGCCGCCCTCGGCCTCGGTTTCTTCGTGTTCACGCTCTATCTGCAGCAGGTCGGCGGCTTCTCGGCGACCGTAACCGGTTTCGCCGGCATCCCGGCGACCGCCATGCTCCTGCTCTTCGCGACCCTGTTCGGCACCCTGGCCGGCCGCTACGGACCGCGCGCGTTTATGACCGTGGGCCCGATGGTGGCAGGAGCCGGATTCCTGCTGCTACTCGGGGCGGTGCCGCCGATCGCGCTCTGGTCGCAGGTCGTGCCGGCCGTCGTCGTGATCGGCCTCGGCCTGGCCATCACCGTGGCGCCGCTCACTTCCGCGGTCCTCGGCTCCATCCGGCCCGAGCAGGCAGGCATCGGCTCGGCCATCAACAACGCCGTCGCCCGGGTGGCCGGTCTAGTCGCGGTGGCTCTGGCCGGCACGATCATCGGGACTACGCTCGACGTTCCGGGATTCCAGCGCGTGATGGTCGTCGTCGCGGGCTTGATGTTCGCCGGCGGGCTCGCCTCCTGGCTCGGAATCCGCACCTCGGGTCCGGTTCTCGCGCCGGAGCACCCCGAATAACTGCTATAGTTTTCAAGTTGTCAGAGAGTACTTAGCTCTGGGCAGCCTGCGCTCGTAGCTCAACGGATAGAGCATCTGACTACGGATCAGAAGGTTGGGGGTTCGAATCCCTTCGGGCGCACATCTGGACCCCCGCAATCAGCAGATTGCGGGGGTTTCCTGTTTGTCCGAAATGCACGGGCGTCGGCACCCGAAAAAACGCGGTCTCTCGCAGCGATAGAGTGAGAAAGTGCTCACCCGCCTGGTTCAGATCTCCCGACCGGTGCTCTGGGTCAACACCATCGGAACCACCGTCATCGCCATGTGGCTGGTCGGGGATTTGTGGCGGTGGGAGATTGTTCCGCTGCTCCTCTGGGTGACGCTGCCGTTCAACCTGCTGATCTACGGTGTGAACGACATTTTCGACCAGGAAACGGATGCCCGGAACGCCCGCAAGGGTGGCCTCGAGGGGGCCCGCATCCTCGGCTCGGAAACCCGCGCCATCGTGCTCGGAGTCGTGCTGACCAACGCGCCTTTCGTGGCGTATTTCCTCGCTACGTTGCCGGCGGCGGCGCTCGCCTGGATCGCCGCGTACATGGTGATCTTCATCTTCTACTCGGCACCCCCGCTGCGTTTCAAAGCCCGGCGCTACCTCGACTCGCTCAGTAATGCCGCCTACGCTTTCCCGCTGGTCTTCGTGCCTCTCGCCCTCGGCGAGTCACCGGTCTGGGCGGCGGCGATCGGACTCATGGCGTGGAGTGTGGCCAAGCACACCTACGACGCGGTGCAGGACATCGACGAGGATCGTGCAGCCGGAATTCAAACCACTGCCGTTCATCTCGGCGCGCGCGGCTCCGTGGTGTGGAGCGGCGCGTGGTGGGCCCTGTCCACCGCGGGTTTCGCGCTGATCAACTGGCCGGTCGCCGTGGTGAATGCGCTCATCGCCGGCTGGTTGGTGGGGTCGCTGGGGCGCAGCCCCACGCCGATGACGGCCCGCCGAATGTACCGCTACTCGATCGCGTTCCCCTACGTCGCAGGTTCCGTCGCCGGGGCCCAGCTCGTGGCAGTTTTTTTGCTCAAGGAGCTCCTATGACACGATCCCGCAGGAAGACGAACCTGACCCCGCAGCGCATCGTCGTGCTCGGCGCGGGAGTCGGCGGGCTCACGGCCGCCGCGCTGCTGGCCCGCGCCGGCCATTCGGTGACGGTGCTGGAGGGCTCCGACTGGATCGGCGGAAAGAGCCGACGACTCGAAATCGACGGGCAGCACGTGGACACCGGACCGGCGCTGGTCACCTTCCCTCTGGTCTGGGAGGAGCTGCTGGCCCGCTACGACGCGCTCGGCGCCCGCCGCTCTGTTCCCGCCGAAGCCGCCGCGGTGGCCGCGGTGACGTTGCGGAGACTGCCTGAGGTGGGCCGGTACTTCTACCGGGGAGCGGACGCCGTCCTGCCGGTGCCCGCCGGTCACCCGTGGCACGCGGCCTGGACCCGGTTCGAAAAAGAACACGGTGGCCTCGGGCCTCAACTCACGAGCATGCTGACCGCCGACCCGGCCGATCCGGCATCGCTGCCGGCCGTACGCAACGTGTTTCGGCTCTACGGCACCCGCCTGACCACGCGCAGCTTTCTCGACGGCCTGAGCTGGATGCCCGAAGGCCTGCGTGAGGTCATCGCCATCCACACCCTCAATGCCGGTGTCTCTCCCCGGCGGACCCTCGCACTGTATGCGAGCATGCCGGCGATCATGGCCAGGGACGGCGTGTGGGTTCCCGAGGGCGGTGTGAACGAGCTGCCGCTCGCATTGCACCGGCTCGCGTTGAACGCCGGCGCGGTCGTGCGCATTAGCGAGCCCGTCACAGCCGTGTCGAAAGGGCTCGTGACCACGGCGACGACGACGCATCCGGCCGACGTGATCGTGAGCGGGCTCGACCGTGGGGTGCTCGACGGGCTGCTCGGCGTGCCGCCGGTCCGGCCACGGAAGCTGTCCTGCTCCGGCGTGGCCATCTATGCCGTGCTTGAGACCTCGTTGCCGGAGGGCACCGCCACGCATTCCGTGGTGTTGCCCGACGACCCGGCCGCCCTGCACCGCAGTCTCGATGCCGGGGCTGTGCCCGAGCAGACGATGGCCTTCCTGAACTATTACCGGCCGCACGAGGTCTATGCCAACGACCGGGCCACCGTGGCGGTGCTTCTCACCGCGCCCGCTGACGGCCGCCGCTATGACCTCGACAGCCCGTGGGTGGCGCGTGAGGTCGCGCGGGTCAGCGCCGCCGTGGGCCTGGACCGGCCGATCAGCGAGCTGTTCCGTGATCACGTCGTGCTTGATCCGCGGTACTTCGCTGGCTGGGGCTCCACCGGTGGTGCGCTCTACGGCGCCACCAACCCGCTCTGGCAGAGCGGGCCGTTCCACCGCCCCGGGTACACCAGCCGGGCACGCCCGTGGCTGTGGCGGGTGGGGGCATCGGTGCACCCCGGCGGCGGTATACCGGCCGTGCTCGGCGGCGCCATGACAGCGACCCACAAGCTGATCGGCCGCCTCGACGCCCGCTGACCGAGGAGTGACGGCCGCCGGATCAGCGAACGGCCAGGTCCGGCCGAGGCAGATGCGCCGACTCGGGGCGCACATTGGCGCGATCACAGCCGAAGCAGGTCAGCACGTAGACGGGGAGGGCGCGGTGTGCGGCGTGCACCGGGTCCGGCGTCAGGCGAGCTGTCGAGTGGCAAAAAGGACACGTGATTGTCATGGCTGAAGCTTCTGATCTTGTACCCGCCACGATCTGCAACGCGTGTTTCGAAGTTGACTCGGGTGATGTGGGCGCAGTACCCCCTTGACCTGGCCGGATGCGTGTGCCGTACCCTCCGGCATCCTGTGCTAGCGAGGTTCGATGTGCTCGATCATGAAGTCCGTGCCGGGGAACAGGATGCTCTCATGCCCTTCGCTGAACCGCACGAGGTAGGGAGGTTCGCCGTCAAGCCCGCGAACCTCCACGATCTCATCGTGCCGGTCCGGTGCTTCTACCGTCTTTCCTCGGAGGACGACCCGGTCTCCCTGTGCTGCATGCATGGGAATTACCTCCTCGCGGATCACCGTACGCCCGCTCGCGCCCCCTGCACAGGGCAGCGAGAGGCGGCGCGCCGGGTTCCGTCAAGGCGGCGCAACCTGGGCGGTGCAGGTCAGTCCGCGCCATGCAGGCGATCGCAGAGGGCGGTGAGTTGCAGGAGCTCGTCGGTGCCGAGCGTGTCGCCGATGCGGTCGGTGATGGTGCCCATGTGCTGGACAGCGACCCGGCGGAACAGGTCGAAGCCGGCATCCGTCAGTTCGATCAGGGCGCCGCGGCCGTCAGTAGGGTCGGTGTGCTTCCGCACATAGCCCCGTGCGGCCAGTCGGTCGACCAGACGGCTCACGCTCGGCTGGGTCAACAGCACCTGCCGATTCAAATCGCGGAGCCGCAGGCGCCGCCCGGCGGCCCGGGACAGGTTGAACATTACGTCGTACTCGTTGAACGAGATGTCATGAGCCGGAAAATCGGCGGCCAGGCTGCGCATAATGGCAACCTGGGCACGAAACAGTGATTCCCAGGCGGCCACGGCCACGGCTCGATCGGTCACGCTGCCTCCATATATCCTTGATCTCCAAGAATAGGGACTCGGCATCGGGACGCCTCCCCCACTCGTGGGGATTTGAACAAAAAAAGAATGACGAACAAGTGGCGCTTCGTTACGCGTTCGTTATATATTCGAAGTGCGTCAACCGTTTGCTGTGGCGGAAGACGCGAAATGTGATTGCAGGACACTCTTGGTGCAAGGGAAGAGGGCCGGTCGTAGCTACTACGACCGGCCCTCTGTCACGCCATCGCCGTCGAATTGTTTTGCAGCGTCGCTCCCGGAAGGCGAGAACCGACCGCAATTTGTGGATGTTGTTCATCCCGGGCGGAGCGCCGTGCCCGGTGTTGGACCAATTCGACGGAGATTCTGGTCTGAAACTGCTTTTCGGAGTATTGCGGGGACGATTTGGGCAGAATCTCCGTCGAATTCGTTCGAGGAGAGTCGCTGTAAGGCCCCAAAAACCCCAATCGGCGAACCCTCATCGCCCACGGCGGCGGGACTCACACAGCGGGAAGCTAGAAGACGTCCGGGCTCGGCGTGCTCGATTGGCGGATCGACACGTCGGCGTGCCGGTCGAAGCGGTAGCCGACCCCGCGCACGGTGCGCACGATGTCTTCGTAGCGACCGAGCTTGGCGCGCAGGCGACGCACGTGCACGTCGATGGTGCGCTCATTCGGCGCGTCTTCCTCGTCGGAGGCGTTCCACAGCTTGGCGATCAGTTCGGCACGCTCGATGGTGCGGCCTTCGCGGAGCACCAGGTACTGCAGCAGCTCGAATTCCTTGTAGGTGAGCGCCGCGGTCTCGCCGTCGAGGATGACTCGCTTACGGGAGATGTCCACCACGACGCCGCCGAGTGCGCGGTCGGGGTCGTCTGTCACAGTGCGGTGCCGGGCCAGCGCAGTCGGGTCCTGCAGGGCGAGGCGCACGACGTCGACGTCGCGTCCACCGGCTCCGGCGGGCGCCAGTGCGACGGCGGCATGAGTCTCCGCGGTCGGCGCGATGGTTCCGGTGAGGGCTTTGAGCGCCTCGACGATGCGGCTGAGGCTGGTCCCGGCCGCGGCGGCCGTGGCCTCGTCGATGCCGACGTAGAAAACGAAGCCGCGGGCCTGAGTGCCCTCGGGCACGGCGCGGATGCGGGGTGCGGCGGGCGTCGGAACGGCCTGGCGTTCGAGGCGTGCGGCCTGGGCCGAGCGGGCGGTGTCAATGTGGGCAAGCGACATGAGAGTAATCCTTGGCTGGGGTACTGCAGGTGAACCCGACGCTGAGGAGCTGTTCCGGGTTCGAAAAAGTGCGGCCGGTGAGGCCTGGAGGGAGCGAGAGGGGCTCCGGAGTTCAACCAGCCGGCCGCGTGAAGTCAGCGGGGCGGGAACTCGGCGAGGTGTTCGCTGCTTAGCGGGACATTCGGCAACACGCACAGCAGCTGCCGGGCATCACCATGCCGGCAGTCCCGGGGGCCTCGAAGGAGGTCTGGGGGCGTGCGCTCGTTGTCATAGTTGCGAGTAAAGCCCACTGTTACGGCGTGTGTCAATTCTGCAACCAAGGATGACGCCGTGTGACACGCATCACGTTCGGTGGCTCCGCGGCGGATCGGAGAATCCACCGCGGATCGCGAAAGCATGAAAGTTTCCATGATTAAATTTAATTTCATCAAAGATTCTTGAATATGCCGGGTACTGGCGCCCGGCATGTCGCAGGACCTGCGGTGTCCGCCGCCCGACGGAATTGGTGCTCGCTAGAGCTAGACCAAACCGTAGAGGCGGTCGCCGGCGTCACCGAGGCCGGGAACGATGTATCCGTGCTCGTCAAGCTTGTCGTCGACGGCACCGAGAACGATGGTCACTTCGCGGCCCTCGAGGGCCTTCTCGACCGCGGCTAGCCCCTCAGGCGCGGCGAGGATGCAGATGGCCGTGACATCGACGGCGCCGCGGTCGAAGAGGAACTGGATGGCTGCGATCAGCGAACCGCCCGTGGCCAGCATCGGGTCGAGCACGAAGCACTGGCGGTCGGAGAGGTCGTCGGGCAGGCGCTCCGCGTAGGTGGCGGGCTGAAGGGTCTCCTCGTTGCGGGCCATGCCGAGGAAGCCGACCTCTGCCGTCGGTAGCAGTTTGACCATGCCCTCGAGCATGCCCAGACCGGCGCGGAGGATCGGCACGACGAGCGGCTTGGGGTCGCTGATCTGCACGCCGCGGGCCTCGGAGACCGGGGTCTGCACGGTCACGTCTTCGACTCGCACGCCGCGGGTCCCCTCATAGGCGAGGAGGGTCATCAGCTCTTCGACAAGTGACCGGAAGATCGGCGACGGCGTGTTCTTGTCTCGGAGTACCGTGAGTTTGTGGGTGATCAGGGGGTGGTCGGCTACGTGGACTCGCATAGGCTCAATCTACTAGTCGGGGAGGGGAACGTAGATGGGCGAGGTCGATCGCCGGCACAGCGAATGGATGCGGCTCGCGCTCTGCGAGGCCCGCGCTGCCCTCGAAACGGGGGATGTGCCCGTCGGTGCGGTGGTGCTGGACCCGTCCGGCCGTGTGATCGGCCGCGGACGCAACGAGCGCGAAGCGCTGCAGGATCCCACCGGCCACGCCGAGATCGTCGCCATCCGTCACGCTGCCGCGTCCCTGGGGGACTGGCACCTGACCGGCTGCACCCTGGTGGTGACGTTGGAGCCCTGCGTGATGTGCGCGGGCGCGATCCTGGCCGCACGGGTGCCGGTCGTGGTTTTCGGCGCGTGGGACGAGAAGGCCGGCGCCTCCGGATCGGTCTACGACGTGCTGCGTGACCGCCGGCTCAATCACCGCGCTGAGGTCTACGCCGAGGTCGACGCTGACGAATGCGGGGAACTGCTCAGGGCGTTCTTCGCGGACCCAGACCGTCGAGCCATTCGCTGAACATGGACCGGGAAGCGTTCTGCATACCGCTGGAGTAACGTTCGCGTTCGCGGCGCAGGTCGCCCACGTCGAAGCCCTCGGCGGCCACCTCCGCCTCCGAGGCCGCCAGCCACACCTCGTGCATCTCCTCGGTGACCTCCGGGTGGAACTGCACGGCCAGCGCCCAGTCTCCGATCCCGAAGGCCTCATTGCCGTACTGGGGGGACCCGGCGAGCCGTGTCACCCCGTCGGGCAGGTCGAACGTGTCGCTGTGCCACTGGAAGACGGGTACGCCGCTGACGTGCCGCAGCGGGGAGGTCGCCCCGGCCTTCGTGGGCTCCACGGAACGGTAGCCGATCTCGTTCGTCGGCCCGCGGTAGACGCGGGAGCCCAGGGCGTTCGCCATCAGCTGCGCACCCAGGCACACGCCGAAGACGGGCAGAGAGGCGCCGAGCCGCTGCGTGAGCAGGTCGATCTCGGCGTGCAGCGCGGGGAACTCGTCGGCCTCGTAGACCCCCATCTCGCCGCCGAGAACGACCAGCAGGTCGGCTTCCCGCGGGTCGAGGGCGCGCACATCCTCCTTGAGCGTGTCGACGTAGCGAATGGAGTAACCGTGCTCCCGCAGCACCGGTTCGAGGTTGCCGAGGTGGATCGTGTCATCGTGGCGCAGGACGACCGCGGTGCGGGTCACTCGCTGCCTTTGATGACGATGGTGTCGGTGGGCGGCGTGCGGCGGTTGGGGTCGAAGAACAGGTCCGGCTCGAGGTAGATGACGCGGGCCGCCGGCACGGCCTCGCGGATGCGGGTTTCGACGGTGTTGATGCCCGCTGCCACATCGGAGAAATGGCTGTCGGCCTCGAAGGCGATCCTGGCGGCGACGAGCAGTTCGTCCGGGCCGAGGTAAAGGGTCTTGAGGTGGATGATCTTGCGCGTCTCCGGACCGGCCAGGATGGCACGCTCGATGGCCGCGGCATCCGTTTTACCGGCGCCTTCGCCGACGAGGAGGCTCTTGGTCTCTACGCCGAGGACCACGGCGACCAGGACGAGCAGTACGCCGATGAACAGGGTGCCGATGGCGTCCCAGACGGGCTCGCCGGTGATGATGGTGAGGCCGACGGCGAGGAAGGCGAAGACCAGGCCGGCGAGAGCGGCGATGTCTTCGAGCAGCACGACGGGCAAGTCGGGCGCCTTCGCGTGCCGCACGAACTGCACCCAGCTTTGGTTGCCGCGCACGAGGTTCGATTCCTGGATGGCGGTGCGAAGTGAGAAGGACTTGAGGCCCATGGCGACCAGCAGCACCACGATGGGCAGCCACGGCACGTCGAGCGGGTGCGGGTCCTGCAGCTTCCGCACACCCTCGTAAAGGGAGAAGACGCCGCCGACGGAGAACAGGATGATCGACACCACGAACGCGTAGACGTAGCGTTCCCGGCCGTAGCCGAATGGATGCTCCTTGTCGGCTTCCTGCTTGGCCTTGCGACCGCCGACGAGCAGAAGCACCTGATTTCCGGAGTCGGCCAGGGAGTGCACGCCCTCGGCGAGCATCGAGGAGGAACCGGAGAATGCCCAGGCCACGAATTTCGTGATCGCGATCCCCAGATTGGCGAGGAGTGCCGCCACGATTGCTTTGTTCCCGCCAGAAGTGCTCATGGGGCAATCCTAGAATGCACACCAGACGGACCCGGCACAGGGGGCGAAAGTAGACTCATCGGATGACTTCGACTGCAACCACCACACTGCCCGCCATCGCGTTCCTCGGCGCCGGATCGATGGCGAGGGCCGTTCTGACCGGGCTGCTGAACCCGAATGTGACCGTTCTGGGCGGCATCCGGGCAACCAACCGCTCCACGGCGAAGGCCGACGAACTCGCAGGAATCCCCGGCGTCACCGCCTGGGCCACCGCCGACGAGCCCACGGCCAACCGCAAGGCCGTCGCCGGCGCGCGCATCGTGATCGTCGCCGTGAAGCCCGTCATGGTCCTCGACCTGCTGGCCGAGATCGCCGACAGTCTCGAACCGGGCACGCTCGTCATCAGTGTCGCCGCCGGCGTCACCATTGCCACGTTCGAGGCGTCGCTGCCCGAATCCGTGTCGGTCATCCGCTCGATGCCGAACACGCCGGCCCTCGTCGGCAAGGCCGTCACCGGGCTGAGCGCCGGCACGCGGTCCAGCGACACCGATCTCGAGCTCGCGAGGTCCCTCTTCGGCACCGTCGGCGACGTCCTGGTCGTGCCGGAGGAGAAGCTCGATGCCCTCAGCACCATCTCCGGGTCAGGTCCGGCCTACGTTTTCTACCTGATCGAGCAGCTCACCGCCACGGCGATCGCCAAGGGTTTCACCCCGGAGGAGGCCGCGGTCATGGTGAACGGCACCTTCCTCGGTGCGACGAGCCTGCTGGTGGCATCCGACCTGTCCCCGACGGAACTGCGCCGCCAGGTCACAAGCCCGAGCGGCACCACCGAGCGTGCCGTGTGGGAGCTGGAAAAGGGCGGGATCAAGGACCTGTTCGACCGGGCGACGGATGCCGCACTCGCCCGGGCCCGCGAACTCGCCGGCCACTAGAACTCCAGGCCACGAGAACTCCAGGCCCCTAGAACTCCAGCGACGCGAACCGCTCGATGTCGGACTCGGTGCCGGAGACGATGATCAGGTCCTGGTCGGTGATGACCGTCTTCTCGGTGGCGTAGGTGAAGGGGCGGTCGGGGCTCTTCACGCCGACCACGGTGACGTTGTACTTGCGGCGCAGCCCGGATTCGGTCAGGTTCAGGCCCCGGATCGGCTTGGGCGGGATCATCTTGACCAGGGCGAAGTCGTCGTCGAATTCGATGAAGTCGAGCAGGCGTCCGGAGACGAGGTGCGCCAGGCGTTCGCCTGCCTGTGCCTCCGGGAAGACGACGTGGTTCACCCCGATGCGCTCGAGGATCGTGCCGTGCGACTTGGAGATCGCTTTCGCCCAGATCTGCGGGATCCCGAGGTCGACCAGATTCGCCGCAATCAGCACACTGGCCTCGACGGACGAGCCGACGGCGCAGACGGCGATCGAGAATTGCTGCGCGCCGATCTGGCGGAGCGCTTCCAGGGAGGTGGCGTCGGCCTGCACCGCGTGCGTGACGCGTTCGGACCACTTCTGCACGAGGACCGCGCTGTCGTCGACGGCGAGCACATCCCGTCCGAGCCGGTCGAGTTGCCCCGCGGTGGCCGCGCCGAACCGGCCGAGGCCGATCACGAGCACCGGTGCGTCGTGTTTGAAGCGGTCAGCCAACGATGGGTCTCTCTTCCGGACGGGAGAACAACTGCCTGCTCTGGCTCGCGGCGAGGGCAGCCGCGAGGGTCACTGTACCAATCCTGCCCATGAACATGGTTGCCGCCAGCACATACACTCCGGCCGGAGGCAGTTCGCCGGTCAGGCCCGTCGACAGGCCGCAGGTGGCGAACGCGGAGATCACATCGAAGAGCACCTGGTCGAACGGCGCCTTGGAGATCTGCAGGATCAGGATGCTGGACACGGCAACCGTCGTGGCGCCCCACAGCACCACGCTGACCGCGAGCCTCAGGATGTCGCTGGGGATCCGGCGGCCGAACGCTTCCATCTGGCTTCGTCCGCTGGCCTCGGCGAAGGCGGCGAGGAAGAGGATGGCCAGGGTCGTCACCTTGATGCCGCCGGCGGTCGACGCGGAGCCGCCGCCGATGAACATCAGCATGTCTGTGGCGAGCAGGCTCGCCCCCTGCAGGTCGCTGATGTCGATGGTCGCGAAGCCCCCGGACCGGGTCATCATCGACAGGAAGAGCGACTGGAAGATCGTGTCGCCCACGTTCAGCGACCCGAACGTCTTCGGGTTGTCGAACTCGAGCGCGATGTACACGGCAACGCCGGCCACGAGCAGCACCACGGTCGTGAAGAGGGTCAGTTTCACGTGCAGCGACCAGCGTCTGGGGCTATGCCAGCCCCGGGCGAGGGCGTAGATCACCGGGAAACCCAGGCTGCCGAGGAAGGCGCCCACCATCAAGGCGCTGAGGAACCAGTAGTCGCTGGCGAACGGGGCCAAAGCTCCGACGTTGGGGGAGAAGCCGCTGTTGGTGAACGCCATGGCCGCGTAGTACACGCTCTGCCAGAGCGCCTCGCCGACAGGTGTCCCGACCGCGAGGATACGCGGAAAGAGCAGGATAGCCACGACCAGCTCGATTACGAAGGCGCTGATCGCGACCGTCACGAGCAGGTTGCCGACCTCGCCCAGGCGAACGGCCTGTCCTTCATTGACCGGTCCGGCATGGATGCGGGAGGGGTTTGTGTCACTGGCGGCCATCAGCCGGGCGCGCAGGCCCAGGCGCCGGGAAATGACCATTCCCATCAGGGAGGCGAGGGTCAGCACGCCGACCCCGCCGATATTGACGCCGACCACCACCAGGACATTGCCGAAGGCCGACCAGTGCGTGGCCATGTCCACCGTCGCTAGGCCGGTCACGCAGATCACGGACACCGCGGTGAAGAGGGCGTCGTGCAGCGGGGTGACGATGCGGTCTGCCGTGGCGATGGGCAAAGAGAATAGGAGGGTGAACACCAGGACCAGCGCGGTGAAAACGAGGATGGCGAATCGGGACGGCGAGCTGCGGACCAGACCGTCCACTGAGTCTCGCAACCAGGCGTACCAACTGGTGGGACGCGGTGCGAAGGCGGAATCCGCCATCCGTGTCTGCACTGAAACCTCCGACTTGCTCGCGACGAACGGCCGTCGACATGGTATCCCCCACCGGGAATGAGTAGCCTTGAGGCATGGCAGACATCTTCGGCGTGGTGGCGGATTCGACCCGACGCGAAATTCTACGCATTCTCCTCGAGCGATACAACCAATCGAACACGGCCGGCGGAGAGCTGAGCGTGTCTGACATCGTCGACAAGCTCGGCCTGAGCCAGCCAACCATCTCGAAGCACCTGAAGGTGCTGCGCGAAGCGGGCCTGGTGGGCGTGAGAGAAGCCGGTCAGCACCGGTATTACCATCTTGACTACGCGCCGCTCGAGGAAATCGAAGACTGGCTGATTCCCTTCCTCAGCGTCGACTTCGATGCCACCGCCGAGGAGCCGACCGAGGAGACCGAGGGCTTGAAGGTGGAACAGCGGGCATTCGCCGCGGCCATCGGAAAGGCCTTTGCGGAGACATCATACCAAATGGCGCATGCGGTCAAAGATGCGAAGCCCCGAAAATGGCGAAGAATCGACTAGTCGGCGGCGCTTGAGCGCCCGAATGCGCACACCGCGTCGGAGAGTGTTGTTTTTCCGGTAGACTGATATCTACCGTGTCTGTCGCGAATCCCGCGGCGAAACCAATTCTTTTGTGAGGTCCGTGTGGGTTCTGTAATCAAGAAGCGACGCAAGCGTATGGCGAAGAAGAAGCACCGCAAGCTGCTTCGTAAGACTCGCCACCAGCGTCGCAATAAGAAGTAGACGGTTCTGGACCGTTTGAAATAGCTACCGGCGTAAGCGCTAGGCCCCTGGGGTCTAGCGCTTTTTGCTTGCCCGGGTGGCGGCCGTGATGCTGCCGCGTTTGAGGATCATCACCGGCCAGTGGCGGGCTGCGGCATAGCGGCGGAGCGTGGCATCCGGATTCACGACCACCGGATTGCCGACCAGGTCCAGCAACGGAATGTCGTTGTGGGAGTCGGAGTAGGCCCAGCAGACGGCCAGGTCGACACCGCTGCGCTCTGCCTGGGCGTTGGCGGCGACGGCCTTGCTGACACCGTGGCAGACACCCTCGGTGAGGCGGCCGGTGAAAATTCCGTCGACGGCCTCGAGCCTGGTACCGAGCGCGCCAGTGAGGCCCAGCCGTTCGGCGATGACGTCGGCCACCTCCTGGGCGGTCGCGGAGACGAGCCAGACCTCGCGCCCGGCCTGAAGGTGCGCACGGGCGACGGCGACCGTTTCCGGCCAGAGCCGCTGCAAGAGGCGGGCGTCGAAGATCTCCGTGCTGAGCGCGACGAGTTCGTCCCGGCTGTAGCCCACGACCACTTCCAGCGCGCGCTCCCGGATGCTCGCGAGGTGCATCCTGTTTTCGCCGACGTAGAGGAATCGGGCCTGTTTCCAGGCGAAGGAGAGCAGGTCCCGGCCGGTGACCAGTCGTCGCCGCCAGGCACCCACACCGAGGTGGTACAGGCTGGCGCCGCGCAGGAGGGTGTTGTCCACGTCGAAGAACGCGATTGCGGGGGCGATGGTGTCTTCGGACATGTGTGCGGTCAAGTCTAGTTGCGTGTTGCGTCGGCGAGCCAGCATAGGCTGGAGCAATGGCTACTGCACTCCTCACCCTGGTCGGCAAGCCCGGCTGTCACCTCTGCGATGACGCCCGGGATCTGGTCGGCAGCGTCGTGACCAAACTCGCCGACGACCCGTCCGCCCCCGACATCGTGCTCGAAGAGCGCTCGATTCTCGACGACGCCGAGCTGCACGCCCTGTACGTCGAGGACATCCCGGTGCTCCTGCTCAACGGCAAGGTGCACAATTACTGGCGCATCGATCCACTGCGGCTGCGCACGGCGCTTCTGGCCGTGCAATGATCCGGCACATCGTCTCCTGGCAACTAGCCCCGGCCGACCCGGTCCAGAAGGCCGCCGCCGCGGCCGGGATCGCGGTCCGCCTGGAAGGGCTCGTGGGCGTCGTCGACGAGATCCGCTCGCTGCAGGTGGGTTTCGACGTCGCCGGCGGCTCCAACTGGGACGTCGTGCTGATCGCCGACTTTGACGACCTGGACGCCGTCAACCGCTACCAGGTGCACCCCGCCCACCAGGCGGCGGGAACCTTCATCCGTTCCGTCGTATCGTCGAGGATGGCCGTCGATGTCGCCGTCTGACCGTTCGGCTACGGCCCGTTCGGCTACGGCTCGAGGCGCGTCGGGCCGCGGAACAGGTAGGTGACCTCGCGGATGCTGGCCTGGTGCAGCATCAGCATGAGTACCCGGGCGAGGCCCATGCCGAACCCGCCGTGCGACGGAACGCCGTAGCGGAAGAAGTCGAGGTAGCCCTCGATCTCCTCGGGGTCGATGCCCTTCTCCTTGGCCTGCTCGACCAAAATGTCGATGCGGTGCTCGCGCTGCGCTCCAGTGGAGATCTCGGTGCCGTTGAAGATCAGGTCATAGCTCTTGGTGATGCTCGCGTCGCCCTCGTGGCGCATGTGGTAGAACGGCCGGATGCTTGAGGCGTAGTCGGTGAGGAAGACGAACTCGTGGCCGAAGGTCTCGAGCACGTAGGCGGCGATCCGGCGTTCGCCTTCGGGGTCCATGTCGTCGTCATCGCGCGGGACCTCGTAGCCGCGGGTCTTGACGATCTCCTTGGCCTCGGCCAGCGGGATGCGCGGGAACGGTGTACTGGGCACGGTGACCTCGACCCCGAAGAGGGCCAGGACCTCGTCGCCGTGCTTCTCCTTGACGGCCGTGAATCCGGCGACAAGCAGCTCTTCGTGCAGCTGCATGACGTCTTCGTGGCTGTCGATCCAGCTGATCTCGGAGTCGACGCTGGTGAACTCGGTGGAGTGACGGCTGGTGAACGACGGGTCGGCGCGGAACGCCGGTCCGACCTCGAAGATTTTGCCGAAGCCGGCGGCCTGGGCCATCTGCTTGAAGAACTGCGGGCTCTGCGCGAGGTAGGCCTTGGTGTCGAAGTACTCCACCTCGAACAGCTCGGCGCGGGACTCGCTCGCGCTGGCCATCAGCTTCGGGGTGTGCAGCTCAATGAAGTCATTGTCGATCCAGTACGTGCGCAGTGCGTGCTCGAAGGTGGTCTGGAGGCGGAAGATCAGGTTCTGCTTGGGCTGGCGCAGATCGAGGAAGCGCCAGTCGAGGCGCTTGTCCAGATTGGAGTCGGCCGCGATCGGGGTCTCGGGGATGGCGACCGTGACGACCTCGAGGGTCGCGAGCTTGATTTCGATGCCGCCGAGCTTGACGCGCTCGTCGTGCTTGAGCTCACCGGTGACGGTGACGAAGCTGCCCTGCGACAGGGTGGAGATGGTGGTGGCCGGTTCGTCGGCGACGACAATGCCGTCGGCATCCGTGGTGCGCGGGTTCACGAGCTGCACCGCGCCGGATTCGTCGCGCAGCACGACGAACTGCACCTTCTTCTGGTCTCGGACGGTGTCGACCCACCCGGACACCGTCACGGGTCCGTTGTCGAGGGCGGCCAGGTTCTTGATCACTATGCGCTCAGTCACCGGTCAAGTTTAGCCGCACGGCTCTCGGCGTATTCGCGGGTGCCCCCTCCGTAGACTGGGAACGTGGTAGCCAGACAGGTACATCTCGTGCGGCACGGTGAGGTTTTCAATCCCGAGCGCGTTCTGTACGGACGCCTGCCCGGATTCCGCCTCTCCGATCTGGGGGCTCAGATGGCCGAGGCGGCTGCCGCCGATCTGGTGGAGCGCGGGCGCCCCGTCGCCCGCATCATCTCCTCACCGCTGCAGCGTGCGCAGGAGTCGGCCGCTCCGATCGCGGCTGCCTTCACCCTTCCGGTCGACATCGACCCGCGCATCATCGAGCCGACCAATTTCTTCGAGGGCAAACGGATGCGGGGCACGGGCGGGGCCTTGCGCGATCCCCGCAGCTGGCACGCGCTCATCAACCCGCTGCGTCCCAGCTGGGGCGAACCGTTCGACTCGATCGCGAAGCGCATGCTCGCCGCGATCGAGGATGCCCGCAACTCGGTCGACGAGGGCGACGTCGTGCTCGTCAGCCACCAGCTTCCGATCTGGATGGTGCACCGCGCCCTGGCCCGGCAGCGTTTGCCGCACGACCCGCGCAAACGCCGCTGCGACCTGTCGAGCATCACAACCCTGTCCTGGCCCGGCGGCTTCCCCGACGAGACCGGCTACTCCAACCCTGCCCTGTCGCTGCAGGTCGGCGCCTCGGACGTAGGAGCCGTATGAATCTCCGTCCCCGCGCCGCCGTCACCGCTCTGGTTGCCGTGGCGCTACTGCTGACCGGCTGCTCCGCCGACCCGCTCGCCGAACAGTACCGCGAGGGCAGCAGTAAGGGCTTCATCGCCGGTGACGGCAGCTGGACCGAGATCCCGGCCGCCGAGCGCGGCGATCCCATCTCCTGGAGCGGCGCAGACGAAAACGGCGACCCGCTCTCCAGCGAGGACTACGCCGGCGAGGTCGTCGTGGTCAACTTCTGGTACGCCAGCTGCGCGCCCTGCCGGGCGGAAGCCCCGGCCCTGCAAAAACTCAACGAGGAATTCGCCGGCACGGACGCCCACTGGGTCGGCGTCAACGTGCGGGACCAGGCCGCGAACGCGACCGCGTTCAACGAGAGCTTCGGCATCACCTACCCGTCGGTGATGGACGTCGACAACGGGAGCATGCAGCTCGCGTTCAGCGGCAGCATCCCGCCCAACGCCGTTCCCACCACGCTGGTGCTCGACCGGTCAGGCCGGGTCGCGGCCCGCATCCTCGGTGCGATCTCGGAGCCCTCCATCCTCGAAACTCTCGTGCGCGACGCGATCGCCGAGGATTCGTAGGCGTGGACAACCCCTTCGGCGAGATCGTCTTCAGCGGCCAGCTCTACCTGGCCATTCCCATCGCCGTGCTGGCCGGGCTCGTCTCGTTCGCCTCTCCCTGCATCCTCCCGCTCGTGCCCGGCTACCTGGCCTACATCGGCGGCTTCACCGACGGCAGCTCGGCCCCCGCGCGCGGCGACCGCCGGGGCCGCAACCGTCTGCTGCTCGGGGTCCTGTTGTTCATCCTCGGCTTCACCCTCGTCTTCGTGCTCACCGGTGTCATTTTCGGGGTTGCCGGATTCTGGCTGAACCAGTATCGAGATGCGATCACCCGCATTGCCGGCGTCGTGGTAATCCTGCTCGGCCTGGTGTTCGTCGGCCAGTTCGGTTTCGCGCAGCGCAGCGTGAAGGCGACCTGGAGACCGGGGATGGGCCTGGCCGGCGCCCCTCTGCTCGGCGCGGTCTTCGCCGTGGGCTGGACCCCCTGCACCGGCCCCACGCTCACGGCCATCAACTCTCTCAGCCTGACCACGGGCTCTCCCTGGCAGGGGGGACTGCTGGCCCTGTTCTACGCGCTCGGGCTGGGCATCCCGTTCCTTCTCATCGCGCTCGGCCTCAGCTGGGCGACCGGAGCCGTTTCCTTCCTGAAACGGCACGTCAGGGCTATCAACCTGTTTGGCGGTCTCCTCCTCGTTCTCATCGGCGTGCTCATGGTCAGTGGCGTGTGGAACGCCTGGCTCCTCGACCTGCAAGGAACGATCGGAAGTTATGTCCCGGCCATCTGACCATTACGACGCCCCGGCCTCCGCGGGAATCGTGCAACCGCACCTCGGCTTCGCAGGCTGGCTGCGCTGGTTCTGGCGCCAGCTGACGAACATGCGCACCGCGCTGTTCCTTCTGCTGCTTCTCGCGATCGCCGCCGTGCCGGGATCTCTGGTACCCCAGCGCAGCTCCGACCCGAACGGGGTTACCCAGTACTTCGCCGACAACCCCGACCTCGCGCCGCTGCTCGACACGGTTCAGGCGTTCGACGTCTACTCGTCGGCGTGGTTCTCGGCCATCTACCTGCTGCTGTTCATCTCGCTGATCGGGTGCGTCATCCCGCGCACCAAGCACCACTACCTCGCGCTGCGGGCCAAGCCGCCGCGCACCCCCGCCCGCCTGTCCCGGCTGGCCGGCTTCACGGCGCGCATCGCTCCGGCCGGCACGGATGCCCAGGCCGCCGTCGGGTCCGCCCGCAGGCTTCTGAAGACCAGCGGCTACCGGGCGGCCGTCTTCGAGAATCGCGGGGAGACCTCGGTCTCGGCCGAACGCGGCTACCTGCGTGAAACCGGCAACCTGGTCTTCCACTTCGCCCTGGTCGGCATCCTGATCACCGTCGGTTTCGGTGGCGGCTTCGGGTTCAGCGGCCAACGTGTACTGGTCGAAGGGCAGACCTTCGTGAACACCCTGCTGGCCTACGACTCGTTCAACCCCGGCCGGTTCTTCAACGACACCAGCCTCACGCCCTATAAACTCACCCTCGACAACTTCGACGTCACCTACGAGGAGGAGAACCTCAAGGCCTACGGCCAGCCGATCGACTTCACAGCAGAGGTCACCATCACCCCGCGGGGTGAGGCCGCAGAGGCCAGCCAGGTGAAGGTGAACGGGCCGGCCCGCACCGGCGGCACCGACGTCTACCTGCTCGGCAACGGCTACGCCCCCACCCTCACCGTAAAGGACCCGAACGGGGTGGTCGTCTTCACCGACTCTGTGCCGTTCCTGCCGCAGGATGCCAACCTCACCTCCCTCGGCGTGATCAAGGTTCCCGACGGGCTCGCCGAGCAACTCGGCATGATCGGCTTCTTCTACCCGACCCAGGCCACCGCGGATTCGGGGGCCTTCTTCTCCTCCTTCCCTGACCTCGAATACCCGCTGCTGACCCTCAACGTCTACTCGGGAGACCTGGGGCTCGACGCGGGCGTGCCGACGTCGGTCTACTCGCTCGACATCGACAAGATGACCCAGCTCACCGGGGGCAAGACCGGCGTGGAGTCGATCGAGTTGAAGCCGGGGGAAACCCGGGAACTGCCGAACGGCCTCGGGTCCGTCACTTTCGACGACGCCAACCCGGGGGCGCAGAACGGGGACTTCTCTGGTTCGGTGCTGCGGTTTGCCTCGTTCGACATCCACCACGACCCCACCCAGCTCTGGGTGCTGTCCTTCGCCGTTCTGGCCCTGCTCGGCCTGCTGACGTCACTGTTCGTGCCACGTCGGCGGGTCTGGGTGAAGGCCGTGCCGGAGCAGGACGGCTCGCTGCGCCTCGAATACGCGGGTCTAGCCCGGGGCGAGGACCCGACCCTGGAATCCGCCGTCAGCGACCTCGCCGATCGGCACACGGACCTGCTGTTATCCTCCCAATCGGCCACCCCGGCATCCGAACAGAAATAGGCTGTCATCGTGAATCTCAACGAGCTCTCCATTCTGAGCCTCTACTCGGCCATGGCGGTCTACGCCCTCGCGTTCATCGCCTTTTCCTTCGACCTGGCCAAGCGCTCCGCGGCGGTCACCTCCGCCACGGCGGCAGACGCACAGGTGCGCCGGGCCGCATCAGCGCGCGCGGAAGCGGCCGGCGCGGCGGGCGGAACCACCACCCTCACCCGCATCAGCGCTCGCATCGCGAACGACGCGGTCACCCCCTACGGCCGCTCGGCCAGCCTGCGGGTGGGCGTCTCGCTCACCGTGCTGGCGTGGCTGATCCACCTGGTGTCGGCGGTGCTCCGCGGCGTGGCCGCCGAGCGCGTCCCGTGGGCGAACATGTACGAGTTCGCGATGACGGGCACCCTGCTGATCGTCTCGGTGTTCCTGATTGTGCTGACCCGCGCCGACCTGCGCTTCCTCGGCACCTTCGTCACCGGCATGGTGCTGGTGCTTCTCGGCATCGCGGCGCTGCGCTTCTACGTCGAGGTCGCGCCCCTGCCGCCGGCCCTGCAGTCGGCTTGGTTGGTCATTCACGTCTTCGTCGCCTCGCTGGGCACGGGCTTCTTCGCACTCGGTTTCGCCCTCTCGACCGTGCAACTCCTCCAGTTCCGGCGTGAGTCGCTCCTCGCGTCCGCGAAGAGCGGTCGGCTGCGGTTCCTGGCCACCCTGCCGTCGGCGGCCACGCTGGAGAACCTGGCCTATCGGGTCACCATCATCGGCTTCATCCTGTGGACCTTCACCCTCATGGCCGGCTCGATCTGGGCCGAACAGGCCTGGGGCCGCTACTGGGGCTGGGATACCAAGGAGGTCTGGACGTTCATCATCTGGACCCTCTACGCGGGCTACATCCACGCCCGCGCGACCCGTGGCTGGCGCGGATCACGGTCCGCCTGGTTGTCGATCATCGGCTTCGCCGCCGTCATGTTCAACTTCGGCATCGTCAACGTCTTCTTCAAGGGCCTGCACTCCTACTCCGGCCTCTAGACCAGGGGTCCTCGCTCCTAACGAATTCGACGGAGATTTCGGCCGGATCGCCGCCAAACAGGCCGAAAACCCTCTTCTTGCGCAGAATCTCCGTCGAATTGGTTCAGTCGGCGAGTAGCGCGTAGCAGCGGGTCAGGCGGGCCAGCCACCAGTCACGCCGATCGTCCGCGGCTGCGTAACGCTCCAGCAGCTGCGGGTCGGGGGTCACCCGACGCACCGGGATGCCGCCGTCGACCGGCAGCAGCGGGTCGGTGGTGACATCCGCAGCAAGGAGCGACGCCGTGCCGAGTCCGCAGTCGAAGTTGAGTTCCGGAATCGCGGCGGCCAGGTGGGCGCCCATCGAGATGCCGACCGAGGTGTCGAGGGCGCTTGAGACCACGGCGGGCAGCCCGGTCTGGTTGATCAGCGCCAGGGCGGCGCGGATTCCGCCGAGCGGCGCGGCCTTGATCACGAGGATGTCGGCCGAACCCGTGCGGGCCACCAGCAGCGGGTCCTTGGCGCGGCGTACGCTTTCGTCGGCGGCGACGCCGACGTCGAGGTAGCCGGTGCGGCGGCGGATCTCGGCGAGTTCCTTGATGGTGGCGCAGGGCTGCTCCACGTATTCGAGGTCGAACTCGTTGAGGGCGTGGATGGCGTGCTCCGCCTCATCGACGTTCCACAGACCGTTCGCGTCGACACGGATGCGCCCCTCCGGCCCGAGCACACGGCGAACCATGCGCACGCGTGCCACGTCGTCGGCGAGGGTCTGACCGGGGTCGGCGACCTTCACCTTGGCGGTGCGGCAGCCGGGGAACCGGGCGAGCACGCCGGCGACCTCGTCGGCGGTGACCGCCGGCACCGTCGCGTTCACGGGGATGCGTCCCCGAAGCAGGGGCGGCGTGGCCTGCCAACCGAAATCGAGGGCGGCCCGCAGCCAGGTGGCAGCCTCCGCGTCGTCGTATTCGGCGAACGGGGAGAATTCCGCCCAGCCTTCCGGTCCCTCCACGAGCAGGGCCTCGCGGGTGTCGAGTCCGCGAAACCGCGTCGCCAGGGGCAGGGCGACGACGCGGGCAGTTCTGAGCAACTCAGCAAGTGGTGGCAGCATGTTCCCAGTGTGCCAGCCGGGGACTCTCCCGGGGAACGCCGGTCAGGTCAGAGCACGTCCTGGTTGAACGCCGCGTCCACCTCGAGATCGATGTCCGGGCCGTTGTGCGGCTTGACGTTGAGAATTGCGAAGGGGATGCCCGGCGCGATCAGCAGGTAGGCGTCTTCGAAGCGCCCGCCGCCACTGTTCACCCGCAGCCAGTAGGGCTTCCCGGCCAGGAACGCGGTCTCAACCTCGGTCTGGATGGACTCCAATGACCGGCCGCCTAACGAGTACTCCGCGCCGCCGTAGACAATATCGACTCGGATCACGCTTCGTCCTTCACCAGTACTGTCGCGGGTCAATGTGGTTCCGGCACGAGCTGGAGGCCCCCGGAGGAATTGGCCGAAAGCATGAGGGCTTCGATCCATTCGCGGTTGAGGCTGGGGGAGCGCCCGCCGAAATACTTATAGGCCAGGGGTATCGCGGGATGCAGCCAGATCGTGCTGCGGCCGTCGCCGCCCTGGGGGTCGTCTCGCCACGTGAAATAGAAACACTCGCCGCGTCGCAACTTCGCCCCGATGACGACCTGGATATGGGCGAGGACCCGGTCGTCGAAATCTGCTGTCAGAGACGAGTTGTACGTGAGCTTGCCCATATATCCCCCGATAACAAAGTTCTAAGTGAGAATAGCGTGAAGTCGCCAGCACCGCTACGCTCCGTTCAGGGGGGACGGCCGAGGTTCAGTCCCGCAGGTACCGCTCGAGTCGGAGGACCTTCAGCAGGGCCAGTGCGCGCTTCTCGATCTGGCGCACCCGTTCCCGGGTCACGCCCTGAACGACGGCGATCTGGTCCAGCGTTTGGGGCGCGCCCCCGTCGAGACCGAACCGGGACATCAGGATCGACCGCTCCCGCGGCGGCAGGGCATTCATGTAGAAAACGATGTCCGAAGCCCGCATGGTGAGCACGGCGTGCTCCTCGGGCTGGGCCATGCCGCGGTGGACGGCTTGGCGGATCCAGCGGGTGGCGTGAGTGGAGCATTTGTAGCCGGTCATGAAGTCATATTTTTCGACGGCGCGGACGAGGCCGATGTTGCCGTCCCGCAAGAGGCCCATGATGGGCATTCCGCGTCCGGAGTAGTGCTTGGCGATGCTGTCCACCAGGCGCAGATTCGCTTCGATGAAGTGGTTCTTCGCGCGGCGGCCGTCATGGGCAATCCAGGCCAGCTCGCGGGCCAAGGACGGGTCGTCGACTCCGTGGAACAATTTTTCGACGGCGAACAGCCCGACCTCGATGCGCTGCGCGAGGGTCACCTCGTCGATGGCGGTGAGCAGGGGCCCCTGCCGATGCGGCGCAGGTAGTCGCCGAAGGCATCCGTCGATGTGCTGTAGCGGGAGGGAGCGGTCGACGGAGCGGAGGTGAAATTCGCTGACGCTGACGCTGACGCCGGGGTCGGGGGCTGATTCGCGGTCGGGAGCTTGAGTGCTCCGGGGGCTGGGTCTCTTGCGTGGCCGTGCTCATCGCAGTGCCGTTCCGCTGGGTGCCGGACGGAGGGCGAGACTGGCCGTGGCGCGGTCAAAGGATGAGAAGTACGCTCGCTCCCGGGGGCGGCCGAAATCCGTCACTTCGAAGGCGTCGTCCACGCGCTGGATGAAGCCGACCAAGGCGGCCGGATCGCCGTCCGCGATCATCCGGTCGCTGATGCGCCATTCCGTGGGGGAGAGTTCGTTGATCCCGATATTTCTCGCGGGTGGGGTGGGGATCGTTTTTCGTGTGCCATTGTCGGCCATCACTGCCTCCGAGTATTTTTAATAACTCAGTACACAGGGTGGAAACGACGGCCTCAAGGGGCTTGACTTTGCCGCTCAAACGGGGATGCCAACCAGCTTCCGAGAGGCCCACGGCCAGCCGCATTCCGGCGCCGCAGGCCCGCGTAGGCTGGGTGCATGATCGAACAGGTTTCCGAAATCTTCGACCCGACCCAGTGGCAGGAAGTCGCGGGCTTCGACCGCCTCACCGACGTCACGTACCACCACGACGTGACTGGGAGGATCGCCCGGGTGGCGTTCAACCGGCCCGAGGTGCGGAACGCGTTCCGCCCGCACACCGTCGACGAACTGCACGCCGCCCTCGAGGACGCGCGCGTCAACCCGCGCATCGGGGTGGTGCTCCTGACCGGCAACGGACCCAGCCCGAAGGACGGCGGTTGGGCGTTCTGCTCGGGCGGGGACCAACGCATCCGAGGCCGGGATGGCTACAAGTACGCCGAGGGAGAGACCGCGTCCGGGATCGACACGGCACGCGGCGGCCGGCTGCACATCCTCGAGGTGCAGCGGCTGATCCGGTTCATGCCCAAGGTTGTCATCGCGGTCATCCCCGGCTGGGCGGCCGGCGGCGGGCACTCCCTGCATGTGGTCTGCGACCTCAGCATCGCCAGCGCCGAGCACGGCAAGTTCAAGCAGACGGACGCCGACGTCGGCTCCTTCGACGCCGGCTACGGCAGCGCCTACTTCGCCCGCCAGGTGGGGCAGAAGACCGCGAGGGAAGTGTTCTTCCTGGCCCGCGAGTACTCCGCGCAGCGCGCCTTCGAGATGGGGGCCGTGAACGCCGTGGTGCCGCACGGCGAACTCGAGGTGGAGGCGCTGGATTGGGCCCGCACGATCCTGACCAAGTCGCCCACCGCCATCCGGATGCTGAAATTCGCTTTCAACGCCGTGGACGACGGCCTGGTCGGCCAGCAGGTGTTCGCCGGGGAGGCCACCCGCCTGGCCTACGGCACCGACGAGGCGGTCGAGGGGCGTGACGCGTTCCTGGAGAAGCGCGACCCCGACTGGGGTCCCTACGACTGGCAGTTCTAGGCGACCATGTTCCGTCGGCTGAGGGTGGTGCCGGTCGGTGACCCGCTCGACCTGATGACCCCGTTGCGCCTCGCGCTGGCTGACACCGGCGACGCCGTGCTGCCGGTACCCGGCCGGCAGGAGGCCGCCGGGCGGCTGAGCCTGCTGCGCGTACCCCGTCAGGTGGCCGTGGTGATCGAGACGTCCGGATCGACGGGTGTGCCCAAGCGCGTGATGCTCAGCACCGACGCCCTGCTGAGCAGCGCCGCCGCCTCCAGCGTGCGCCTCGGCGGCTCCGGTCAGTGGCTGCTGGCCCTGCCCGTGCACTACATCGCCGGGGTGCAGGTGCTCGTGCGCTCGATCGTGGCCGACACCGTCCCCGTCGTGCTGCCGAGCGGCCACTTCGACCCGGCCGTGTTCGCCGCCTCAGCCGGGCGCCTCACCGAGCCGCTGCGGTTCACCGCCCTGGTTCCGGTGCAGCTGGCCCGGCTGGTCGCCGCGGCCGCAGACGACCCTCATCTGCTGGCCGCGCTACGCCGCTTCGACGGCATTCTGGTCGGCGGCCAGGCGCTGCCGTCGCTGCTCGCCGAGCGGGCCGTCGACCTCGACCTGCACGTGTTCGCCACCTACGGCTCGTCGGAAACTTCCGGCGGTTGTGTCTACAACGGCACCCCGATCGGCAACTCCGAGGTGCGCGTGGTCGATGGGCAGCTGGAGATCGCGGGCTCCGTGCTCGCCGAGGGGTACCTCGGTGACCCCCCGCGCACCAGTGACCGCTTCCTCGAGGTGCACGGGGGACGCTGGTACCGCACGGGTGACCTGGGCGAGGTGGATGCCGCGACGGGCCTCGTGCGCGTGCTCGGGCGAGCCGACAACGTGATCATCTCCGGCGGCGAGAAGGTGTCGCTCGACGCGGTCGAGCGGGTCGTCCGGTCGCTGCCGGGCTTCGGCGAGGCCGTGGCGGTGGGGCGGCCCGACGTCACGTGGGGCCAGGTCCCGGTGCTGGTCGTGCCGGCGGAACCCGGTGCGGAACCCGGTGCGGCCAACCTCCCCGAGGACTCCCTCGAGAGAATCGGGGAAGCCGTGGCATCCGTGCTGGGCAAGGCGGCCAGGCCCGCGTGCCTCGTGTGGGTCGCGTCGATCCCGCAGCTTTCCACCGGCAAACCCGACCGTCTTGCCCTGGGCCGGATGATCGCCGATCTCTGAGCTGCCGAGCTACCGAGCCACCGAGCCACCGGCACGTACTATGAAGGCGTGGCACACGGAGCGCGGCCGGTCAGGCCCTCACAACAGCGATTGAATCCCTCGGCAGCGACCTCTTCGGCGGCCCGGAACGGGAGGTCGGGCAACCCGGCCCGGCGGAACGCCCCCGCCGGCCGCGGCCCGGCGCGAATCGGACCGGCCACGGCAGGAGACTGGGTCTCCGGAGCACGCCTGCGCACCCTCCCGCTGGCTATCGCACCGGTGGCCCTCGGCACCGGTGCGGCGATCGTCGTGAGCGGCCCCGGCGTCTTCCATCCGGTACGAGCGGTGCTCGCCCTGATCGTGGCCCTGTGCCTGCAGATCGGCGTGAACTACGCCAACGACTATTCCGACGGTATCCGCGGCACTGACGCCAACCGGATCGGCCCGGCCCGGCTGACCGGCGGCGGAGCCGCCCAGCCCCGTGCCGTACTCACGGTGGCCCTCGCATTCTTCGCGCTCGCCGCGCTCGCCGGCCTCACCCTGGTGGTGCTGACCGGTCAGTGGTGGCTGCTGCTGGTGGGTGTCCTCGCCATCATTGCGGCCTGGTTCTACACCGGCGGACGCAAACCGTATGGCTACTTCGGTCTCGGCGAGGTCTTCGTCTTCGTGTTCTTCGGCCTTGTGGCCACCGTCGGTACCACGTATGTGCAGGTCGGCACCGTGAACACCGAAAGCTGGCTGAGCGGTGTCGGGATCGGCCTGATCGCCATGGCCGTGCTGATGGTCAACAACCTGCGCGACCTGGAGCCGGACCGGGCATCCGGCAAACGCACCCTCGCGGTGCTGATCGGGAGCATGGCGTCGCGCGTCGTGTTCTGCCTGTTCCTGCTGCTGGCGTTCGCGATCGTCGCCTTCTTCGCGGTCTTCTACCCGCTGGCCTGGCTGACGTTTTTCGTGCTGCTGCTGGCGGTGCCGGCCGGGTTGATCACGGTGACGGCGACGACCTCGACCGAACTGGTGCTGGCCCTCAAGCTGACCAGCGTCTCGGCGTTGGCCTACGGGCTGCTACTGGCTCTCGCGTTCGCGCTGTAGGTCGGCATCGGCCGCCCGCGCATCGGCCCGGTCGAGGGCAGCATCCTCGGACACGGCGTCGGGGTGCGCCGACTCCGTATCGGGGTGCCGCGCCTGGTAGAGGCCCAGCGCGACCTTCTCGCGAGGCTTCCGCAAGAAGATGAAGGAGAGCGAGGCTCCGATCACAGCGGCGGCGATCGCGGCAAGCCACCACTCGATCCGGAGGAAGAGCATCACGGCGAGCGGAACGGCGAACAGGAGCACGCGGAAGACCGAATAGGACACCCAGGCGGGAACAACATTCATGGCCACAGTTTAGATCGCCGGGCTGTGCGCTCACTCACCGATCTCACGGGTGGGAGCCATACACTGTGGGAATGGTTCGCCTGTGGTTCGCTCTTGGAGTCGTCGTCGTCGTCCTCACCGTCTACGCGCTGGTGGACTGCGCGCTCCTGCAACGATCCCGGGTTCGCGGGCTACCACGCTGGGTGTGGATGTTCGTGATCGTGCTCATTCCCGTGATCGGGCCGGTACTGTGGCTGCTGATCGGCCGCGGCCGTGCCAGCACGGGCAAGATCGTGCGATCGTTCGCCCCCGACGACGACATCGACTTCCTCAAGGGTCTGGACCGGGCCACGTCCGACCAGGAACGACTCCGTGCCCTCGAGCAGGAGCTTGCCGACTTCGACGCTCCGGATCCCCGGGACCTCGGTGCGGCAGGAACCACCGACACGACAGGAACCTCCGGAACGACCGGTCAGGGCGGTAAGGGCAGTCAGGCCGGCCAGAACGGCCAAGCCGGGTTCGAGCCGAAAAAATCCGAGCCGGGCGAAGGCGACCTGCCTGGCCGGCGGGATGCCTGACATCGCGTCGAGCGGTAGCCCGGCCACAGACTTCAGCTTCTCTCTCCTGGGTGAATTCGTGCGTCTGGGCGTGCGCGACCTGGTTCTCAGCCCGGGCGCCCGGTCGCAGGCCCTTGCTTTGGCCGCCGCCGAACTGGAGCGGATCGGGCTGATCCGGCTGCACGTGCGCCTCGACGAGCGCGGCGCGGGCTTCCTCGCCCTCGGCCTAGCCGTCGAGGCCGGCCGGCCGGCGCTGGTCGTCTGCACCTCGGGCACGGCCGTGGCGAACCTCCACCCCGCGGTGCTCGAGGCGCACCACTCGGGGGTGCCCATGATCCTGCTGACGGCCGACCGGCCGAGCGAGCTGCGCGGCATCCGTTCGAACCAGACCACCGTGCAGCCCGGTCTATTCGGTGTGGCGACGCGCCTGTGCGTGGATGCGCCCGCACCGGAGGGTGCGGCCGGCGAGCACGCCGACGCCATTGCCCTGGCCCGACGGGCGACGGATGCCGCCACCGGCGCCACCTCGCTCGATCCGGGTCCGGTGCAGCTCAACCTGGCGTTCCGGGAGCCGCTGTCGGCGCCGGTGGCGCTGACTCCCGAAGCGATCTCCGGCCCGGTCGGACTCGCCGAGTCGGCCGCGGTGCTCGCCGCGCCCGTCGTGGACGCTTCCCCGACCGAACCGGCCTTCCCGGTCACGGGCGGACCGCGCACCGTGGTCATCGCCGGCACGGGCGCCGGCCCCGAGGCCGAGGAATTCGCGCGTACCGGCGGCTGGCCGCTGCTGGCCGAGGTGTGCAGCGGCGCCCGGTTCGGCCCGAACCTCGTCTCCGCCTACCGCGAGCTGCTGCTGGCCTCCGACCTCGGCGGGCGGGTCGAGCGCGCTGTCGTGTTCGGTCACCCGACGCTCAGCCGTGAGGTGCCGGCCATGATCGTCCGCGAGGGTGTGGAGACCATTGTGGTGGCTCCCACCGGCACCGAATGGTTCAACCCCGGACACCGGGTGCGCGTATTCGCCCGTGCCGCCGCCCCAGACGCCGTGGCCATCGCAGCGGCCGGCAGCCCCGAGGGGCGGGAATGGCTGGGCCGCTGGGTGATGTCCAGCCGGCACCTGTTGGCCGCGGGAGCCGCCCGCGAATCGATCCCGATCGGTGATCGCGGAATCACCCGCGAAGAGCTTGCCGCCATGCGCGCGCCGGTCACCCGGCCCATGCTCGTGGACGCCGTTTGGCGCGCCTCCTGGCCGCACGACCGTCTCGTTTTCGGTGCCTCCCGGTTGGTGCGGGTGGCCGACCGCCGCGTTCCCGGCAAGAAGATCTCCGTGCACTCCAACCGCGGACTGGCCGGCATCGACGGCACGGTCGCCACGGCCGTCGGCATCGCCCTGGCCAGCCAGACCGGTCCGACGCCGCAGTCCACCGGGGTCACCCGCCTGGTGGTCGGCGACCTCACCCTGCTGCACGATGTCGGGTCGCTCCTGCTCACCCCGGGGGAGGCGCTGCCGCGGCTCCAGATCATCGTCGGCAACGACGGCGGCGGCACCATTTTCGACGGTCTGGAAGTGGCGGCATCCGCCCGCGCCGACGCCATCAACCGGGTTCTCTTCACCCCGCAGCAGGCCGACGTCGCCAACCTCGCCGCCGCCTACGGCTGGTCATACGGTCTGGCGGCCACCCGAAGTGACCTCGAGCGCGCGCTGACCGCGCCGCATGCGGGGCCGAGCATCCTCGAGGTTCCGCTGGTTCGCTAGGTTTGCCGGGGCGTCTGCGGGACACTGATTCTGCAACGAAGGGTGCACCGTGGCTGAACGCAGTGAGCAGGAATTCTGGGCCGGGGAACCGAGGGCGTTGCTGCGGGTGACGCCGGGGTTCCGGCTCGCGGGCGTGGACCCCGCCTCGACGCCCGGCTTCGACGGGGTGGAGAAGGACAGCGCGGATGAAGCGCTGGCCTCCGGGGCCGGCGTGCTGTCGGACCTGCAGGAGATGCTCTTCGCGAACAGCCGGTCCGGCGACCCGCGCCGCGTGCTCCTCGTGCTGCAGGCCATGGACACGGCCGGCAAAGGCGGCATCGTGCGCCACGTCGTCGGCGCTGTCGACCCCCAGGGCATCCGTCTGTACGCGTTCAAGGCGCCCACGGAGGTGGAACGGTCCCACGACTTCCTCTGGCGGGTGCGCAAACGGCTGCCCGACGCCGGCTTGATCGGGGTCTTCGACCGTTCACACTATGAGGATGTGCTGGTCGGCCGCGTACGCGCGCTGGCCCCGGCGGCGGAGATCGAGGAGCGCTACGGCCTGATCACCCGGTTCGAGCAGGAACTCGTCGACGCCGGCACGACGATCGTCAAGGTCATGCTGCACATCGGCTCCGACGACCAGAAGGAGCGCCTGGCCGAGCGGCTGGAACGCCCGGACAAGCACTGGAAGTACAACCCGGGCGACATCGAGGAACGCATGCAGTGGGCCGCCTACCAGGAGGCGTACCAGCTCGCCCTCGAACGCACGTCGACCATTGCCGCGCCCTGGTTCGTGGTGCCGGCCGAGAAGAAGTGGTACGCCCGCCTGGCCGTGCAGCACCTGTTGATCGACGCCCTGCAGCGCCTCGACCTGACCTGGCCGTCCGCGACCTTCGACGTCGAGGTCGAGAAGGCCCGCCTTGCCGCGACCTGAGTGTGTCCGTTCCGGTCGAGAGCGACCCGCGGAGCGGGCACTCTCGCCCGGAGCGGGGATCCTCGCTGAGCGGAGTCTGCGGAGGCTTCTCAGCCGAAGGCCTCCACGACGGGGCGGAACTTCATGCGGGTTTCGGCGAGCTCGCGCTCGGGCTCGGAGTCCAGCACGATGCCGCAGCCGGCGTAGGCCGTGACGCTGCCGGCGGGGCTGACCTGGGCGCAGCGCAGGGCGATTGCCCACTCGCCGTCGCCGTCGGCGCCGACCCAGCCGACCGGGCCCGCGTAACGGCCCCGGTCAAACGGCTCGAGTTCGCGGATCAGGGCGAGCGCCGTCTCGGTGGGCGTGCCGGCGACCGCGGCCGTCGGGTGCATGGCGGCGATCAGGTCGAGCGAGTTCGATCCGTCGCTCAGGGTGCCCTCGACATCCGTTGCCAGGTGCCAGAGGTTCGGCAGCTTCACGGTGAACGGGATCTCGCTGGTGGTGAGGTGAGAGGTGTGCGGGCGGAGCGAGGCCAGCACGCTCTGCACCGCGAAGGCGTGTTCGTCGCCGTCCTTGGCGGAGGTGGCCAGTTGGAGGGCTGCCTCCAGGTCGGAGGCGGCATCCGCGCCCCGCGACATCGTGCCGGCGAGCACGCGGGCGTTGACCTCGCCGTGGTCGGCGCGGATGAGGGTCTCCGGGCTGGAGCCGACGAGGCCGTCGACCGCGTAGGTCCAGCAGTCGGGGTAGCCCAGCGCCAGCTCGCTGACGGCGCGGCGCAGGTCGGATTCTGCCGGCAGCCGCCCGACCAGGTCGCGGGCCAGCACGACCTTGTTGAGGTCTCCGGAGGCGATGCGGGACACGGCTTCGCCGACCGCGTCGCGGTACCCGGCGGGCGGTAGCGCGCCCGGCAGCAGGGAGATGCGGTATTCGGTGCCGAGAGGACGGCGAGCCAGGGGAATCTCCGGCGGCGTGGTGCCGGTCGGCCAGATGCGCGTCACCCAGCATCGGCCGTTGTCGCGCCCGATGACGACCTGCGGCACGATCAGCACGCTGGTCTGGGCCGAGGAGGCGTCGAAGGCGAAGGCTCCGAAAGCGAGCAGGCCCGTGCCGGTGCTTTCGATCGGGTCGGACACGGTGGCGGCGGCCGCGACGTCGCGCCAGGCGGTGGCGGCATCCGTCAGCCGGGTCGCTCCGGAGAACTCGAGCCGCAGGGCCGTGCCGATGCCGGCCAGACCCTGGTTGCGCCGCATCCAGAGCAGCGGTGCTCGGGTGTCGAGCAGAAGAATCAGTTGGCGGATGTCGGCGATGGGGGTGGTTTCAACCGTTAGAGCCTGAGCATTCACCTGCATAGCCTATGCCAGAGGCTGTGGAGAGCCCGGCGTGTCCGCGGGCAATCTAGACTGTGGGAGTGAGTAGAGCAGACCTCAATAAGCAGCCCGAGCAGGTCGCTGCCATGTTCGATCAGGTCTCCACCCATTATGACCGCACGAATGCCGTTCTCTCGGTAGGGAACGCGGCCCTGTGGCGGATGGCCGCGACCCGCGCCGTGAACCCCCGGCGCGGCGAACGCATCCTCGACATCGCCGCCGGAACGGGCACCTCCAGCGTCGCGCTGACGAAGACGGGCGCGCACGTTGTGGCCGCCGACTTCTCGGAGGGCATGATCGCGGTCGGCCGTTCACGCCACGCGGACAATCCGCAGGTCGAGTTCGTTCAGGCCGATGCCACCGCGCTGCCGTTCGCCGACAACGAGTTCGACGCCGTGACCATCTCGTTCGGCCTGCGCAACGTGGTCGAGCCCAAGAAGGCCCTGGCCGAGTTCTACCGGGTGACCAAGCCTGGGGGGCGCGTCGTGATCTGCGAGTTCTCCACGCCGCCGTTCGCACCGATCCGGCTGGGCTACTTCGCCTACCTCACTCGCGTGATGCCGATGATCGTAAAGCTCGCGTCCTCCAACGCGGAGGCGTACGACTATCTGGGCGAGTCGATCGCGGCCTGGCCGAATCAGCAGACCCTCAGTGCCTGGCTGCGGGAGGCGGGCTTCGACGCCGTCGCCTACCGCAACCTGACCTTGGGTATCGTGGCACTGCATCGCGGCATCAAGCCGACGGATGCGTCAAACGCACCGTCTTGAATCCTCCCAGATCCGATCGTTAGGCTGACAGAGTGAAACCGAGCATGCCCCTGTTCCGTCGCGGCTCATCCGTGACGAGCCAGCTCGGCCTCAGCGATCGCATTTTCTCGACCGCCCAGGACCGTGGCCTCGCCGCGGGCATCGACGGGGGAATCGACCAGGTCGAGGCCAGTCTGCTCGCCGAGGTGACCTTTGCCGACGAGATCGCGAACGTCACCAGCCGCTACCTGCTCAACGCGGGCGGCAAGCGCGTGCGCCCCATGCTGGCGCTACTCACCGCCCACCTCGGTAGCGGCAACCACGCGGACGTCATCACCGCGGCCACCGCGATCGAGATCACCCACCTGGCCTCGCTCTACCACGACGATGTGATGGACGACTCGGACAAACGCCGCGGGGTGCCGAGCGCGCAGACCGTGTGGGGCAACTCGGTGGCGATCCTGACCGGGGATCTGCTCTTCGCCCGCGCCAACCAGCTGATGGCACGGCTGGGCGAACGGGCCATCCGTTTGCAGGCCGACACCTTCGAGCGCCTCGTGCTCGGCCAACTGCACGAGACCGTCGGTGCGCAGCCCGGCCAGGACCCCGTGGAGCACTACATCCAGGTGCTCGCCGACAAGACCGGGTCGCTGATCGCGGCGGCCGCCCAGGCGGGCATCATCTTCTCCGACGCCCCCTCCGAGTTCGAAAAGCCGGTGATCGCGTTCGGCGAGAAGATCGGCGTCGCCTTCCAACTCATCGACGATGTGCTCGACCTCTCCCCGCAGCCGGAGGAGACCGGCAAGGTGCCCGGCACCGACCTGCGCGCCGGGGTGGCCACCCTCCCGCTGCTGCGCCTGCGCGAGCGCGCCCCGCACGACGCCGACGCCGCCGCCCTGCTCGAACGCCTCGAACGCGACGTGATGGCCAGCAACGGCGTCGCGACCGCTGCGGCGGACTCCGCGATCACCGCGCTGCGCGAGCACGACGTGACCGGGCAGACCCTCGCCGAGGCGCACGGCTGGGCGCATGACGCGGTCGAAGCCCTCGCCCCGCTGCCGGACGGCTCGGTCAAGAAGGCCCTCACCCGTTTCGCCGACACGATCGTTGAACGATCCAGTTAGACGATCAAGCTAGAAAGGCTTCCATGACCAAGTTGCGATTGGCCATTGTCGGCGCGGGACCTGCGGGTATCTACGCCGCCGACATCTTGCTCAAGGCGGAACGGAACTTCGAGGTTTCGATCGACCTGTTCGACCACCTGCCGGCACCCTACGGACTTGTGCGCTACGGCGTCGCCCCGGACCACCCCCGGATCAAGGGCATCATCACGGCCCTGCGCGATGTGCTCGACCGCGGCGACATCCGCGTCTTCGGCAACGTGCGGTTCGGTATCGACATCACCCTCGACGATCTGAAGAAGCACTACAACGCCGTCATCTTCGCGACCGGGGCCGTGCGCGACGCCGACCTGGACATCCCGGGCATCGACCTGGACGGGTCCTACGGGGCCGCCCGGTTCGTGAGCTGGTTCGACGGGCACCCCGACGTGCCGCGCTCCTGGCCGCTGGAGAGCCAGGAGGTTGCCGTCATCGGCAACGGCAACGTGGCGCTCGACGTCGCACGTATGCTCGCCAAGCACGCCGACGACCTGCTGAGCACCGAGATTCCGACGAACGTCTACGAGGGACTCAAGGCATCGCCGGTGACGGATGTGCACGTGTTCGGCCGCCGTGGACCGACCTCCGTGAAGTTCACCCCGCTGGAGCTGCGGGAACTCGGCGACCTGCCCGATGTGGACATCGTCCTCTACGACGAGGACTTCGACTACGACGATGCCGCGCGGGACGCCGTGGCCAGCAACAAGCAGGTCTTCGTGATCGACAAGGTTTTGAACAAGTGGCGGGAGCGCCCGGTCGGCACGGCCAGCCGCCGCCTGCACCTGCACTTCTTCGCCAAGCCCGTAGAGATCGTCAACGACGGCGAGGGCCGGGTCGGCGCCATCCGTTACGAACGCACCACCCCCGACGGGCAGGGCGGCGTCGTCGGCACCGGCGAGATCCGCCAGCTCCCGATCCAGGCCGTCTACCGCGCCGTGGGTTACTTCGGGTCGCCGCTGCCGGGCGTTCCCTTCGACAGGAAGCACGGCGTGATCCCCAACCGGGAGGGGCAGGTTCTCTGGAAGGGCGACCCATCGTTCGGATCGAAGAGCGCCAACACGCAGCTGTACGGCGTCTACGCGACCGGGTGGATCAAACGCGGACCGGTCGGGCTGATCGGGCACACGAAGTCCGACGCCATGGAGACCGTGCGGCACCTGATCAACGACCTCGGCAACTGGTGGCGCCCGGATTCGCCCTCGGAGCAGAGCATCGTGGACCTGCTCGACGAGCGAGGGGTGCAATACACGAACCTCGACGGCTGGCACCGGCTCGATCAGCACGAGCTCGCGCTCGGCTCCGACGAGGGTCGCGTGCGGGTCAAGGTGGTTCCCCGCGACGAGATGGTCACGATTTCCCGCGGCGTGAGGTAGACGCGCGTGGCGCCCTGGCTGTCGATTGTCGCCGGTCTGGTCGGCGCCGCACTCGGGGTTTTCCTGACCGGGATTGCCGAACGGATGTTGCGCATCCGCCGCCGCTTCGCCTGGCCGGTGCGTGCCGCGGTGACCGTGTCGACCGGCCTGCTGGTCGCCCTGGTCGTGTGGGAGTTCGGGGTCGGGTGGGAGCTGCCGGCGTATCTGTACCTGGCACTGATTGCCGTGGTGCTCAGCGTCGTCGACATCAACGAGAAGCGTCTGCCGAACGCGTTGGTCTACCCCTCGCTGATCGTGCTACCGATACTGTTGACGCTCGCGGCGGCGGCATCCGGGGCCTGGCAGGCCCTGCTCGGGGCCTTCCTTGGCGGTGCCGCGCTGTTCGCGTTCTATCTCGTGCTCGCCCTGATCTCGCCCGGCGGCATTGGCATGGGCGACGTGAAGCTGGCCGCCGTGATCGGCCTTGCGCTCGGCTACCTGGGCTGGACCCCGTTTCTCGTCGGTGCTTTCGGCGCCTTCCTGATCGGCGGCCTGGTCTCGTTGGTTGCCCTGACGCTTCGCCGGGTGACCCTGCGGGGCTCCATCCCGTTCGGGCCGTCCATGCTCGCCGGGGCCTTCCTGGGCGTGCTGTTTGCCTGAATTTTCCCCCCCGGCGGGGGCCAGGACGTTCGCTGAAACGGGGCTACGGTGACGCTGTCACCGACCCTACGGCGAGTTCGCTTCACCCGAGGAGTACCTGTGTACCCGAATCTTCCTGCCCGCGGCGCGCCCGGAGACACCTCCCGCGCGATTCCCTGAGCCACTCGAACTGACCGGCCCGAACCCGAATGACGGCCTCGCTCGCGACAAGCCCACGTCGCGGGTCATTGTCACGCCGCTTTCGGATTTCATCTAGCGCTCATTCAGCTACCCCCAAGACAGGGACCCCCCCTTTTGGGGCGTAGTGAGGTTTTCTCGACGAACGTAGCTTGTGGTCATTCGCTCGGCCGACCTGGCCGGCCCACACAGAACGGAAAACCCGAGATGAAGTTCTACACCAAAATTCAGGCCCTCATGAACAGCCTGCGCACCGACGAAGAGGGCGCCACCGCAGTGGAGTACGGCCTCATGGTCTCGCTCATCGCCGTCGTCATCATCGGCGCTGTCGGCGCAATCGGCCTCGCCCTGACGGGGATGTTCAATGGCGTTGCGGTCGACCTCGGCGGCACCCCCGGCTAACCGACGCGTGCCCGGCGGAACATGATCCGCCAGAACCCCGTGCGCCGGCGGCGGCTTGCCAAAACGAGCCGCCGCCGCCCGCCCTCTCACCCCCGACTTTCACCCGCAACGCCAGGCCTACCCGAAGGGGCCACCAAATGATGCGTTTCCTCCATCGACGAGGCGAACGCGGCGCTGCCGCCGTGGAGTTCGCGCTCGTGCTGCCCATTCTCCTGCTGCTGGTGCTCGGCCTCATCGAGTTCAGCCGGCTCTACAACATTCAGATTTCGCTGACCAATGCGGCCCGCGAGGGCGCCAGGAACATGGCGATTCACGACAGTCAGTCGACGGCTAAGGCCGCGGCCATCGCCGCCGCCCCGTCAATCAGCCCGAGCATGTCGGGCGGCCAGATCTCGATCACGCCCGCGGCGTGTGCCGCCAACCAGGCCGTCACGGTCACCATCACCTACAGCGTGTCACTTCTGACCGGTTATTTCGGCACCACGCTTCCCCTGACCGGCAAAGGAGTCATGCTATGCGGTGGTTGAATCGTGGGCTTCGTTCCGAGCGCGGTGCGAGCGCTGTGATGGTCGGTATCCTGCTCGTGCCTCTGCTGGGGTTCGTGGCGATTGCAGTCGATGTCGGGGCCCTCTACGCGGAGCGCGCACAGCTTCAGAACGGCGCGGATGCCGCTGCCCTCGCCATCGCCCGCGATTGCCAGGACGGTGTCTGCACCGATCCGGCCGGCGCCGCCGCGCGCTTCACCAACGACAACGCGAATGACGGCGCCGCCAACGTGCTGGCACCGAGCATCAGCATGGCTAACAAGACCGTGACGGTCTCCGACAGCACCCGCGTCGCCGGCACCAATGCAGGGGCCATCAGTCACCCCTTCGCCCGGTTCATCGGCATCGACCCTACGACCGTGGGCGCGACCGCCACGGCGCAGTGGGGCGGCCCGGGGTCCGGCCCCGTGCTCGCGCTCGCGCTGTCCTGGTGCGAGTTTCAGGAGTCGTTGGCGGCGTCGGGCAAACATGTGACCATCCGCACCGACACCAACAAGATCTGCAAGCACGCTCCCTCAGCGGAAGTCATCCCCGGGGGATTTGGTTGGCTTGACAACGCCAACGCCTGCGTGGCGATCGTCAACTTGAGTCTCAACCTTGACGCGGCCGGGCAGCTCTGGGTGGGCAGCGACGCCGGCGGGAGTGTGAACACCGACTGCAAGTCGAAGCTGGAAAGCCTCAAGGGCACGACGGTGCTGGTGCCGATCTATGACCATGTTCGTGGCACGGGAACCAACGCCGAGTATCGCATCTTCGCCTTTGCCGGGTTCACCATCACCGGCTGGAACTTCCCGTCCACCAAGGTCCTCGATCCACTGGCCCCGCTCTGCCCCGCCGCAGCCCCAACAGCTCCCAAGGCTCCCAAGGACCCCAAGGCCCCTAAACCCTGCGATGAAAGCGACAAGAGCAATAACTGGAACGGCATCCAGGGCTACTTCAATAAATGGGTCTCCATCGACGGGGCGTTCGGACTGGGTGGGCCTCAACTCAACGCAACCAGCGTCAACCTAATCAAGTAGGAGCTGCAATGAAAACCCGACTCATTGGCGCGATCCTCGCGATCGTTCTGGCCATCGTTGGCACCGTCGTGCTCACCGGTTACGTGAACAGCGCCGACGCGCGAGCAGCCGACGGCGCCGAGTTCGTATCGGTCTACCTGGTCGCCGATGAGATCCCAGCCGGCACCGAGGCGAGCGCGATCACCGACCTCATCACCGCGAAGCAGATCCCGGCCCTCGCCGCGGTGCCGGGCCGGGTGACGAAGCTGAGCGACCTGGAGGGCTTGGTGGCGGACACCGCACTGATGCCCGGCGAGCAGCTGCTCGAGTCTCGCTGGGTGACGCCCGCCACGCGGGCGGCCAGCGGAGACGTCGCACTGCCGGAGGGAATGCAGGCGGTCAGCATCGCCCTTTCCGTCGAGCGGGTGGTCGGCGGCACGATCAAGCCGGGCGACACCGTCGGCGTCGTGATTTCCGCTACCATCAAGGGCGCTGACGGCGCCGAAGACACGCCAATCAGCAGGCAGGTCTTCCACAAGGTGCTCGTCACCGCGGTACGCGAGGGAACCAGTACGCCCCCTGCCGACGGAGCGGACGCGGCAGCCGAGGCAGCCGAGACCGTCATGGTCACTCTCGCTCGGCCGACCGCAGATATCCAGAAGTTGGTTTGGGGCAAGGAATTCGGCAGCGTGTGGCTCACCATCGAGCCGAAGACGGCTGATGAGACCGGTTCAGCGGTCGTCGACGGAAGCGTCGTGTTCCAATGAGCCGCCCACGACTGAGCCCCTGGCGTGACGGGGTGCTGGGGTCGGTAGCGCAGACGGCCTCGGCCGTCGGACCCGGCGACGAAGCCCGGGATGGCAGCTCGGGCGAGATCGGGCTAGCGGATGTCACCGCACTCGACGACCGGTCGGCAGCCGATGAGCAGGAACCGTCCACCCTCGAACCCCCCACCCTCGATCCGCCCACGACCGAGGAGACTCCGGAGCCGGAGGTCATCCCGCGCCAGACCATCGCGGTGGTGGCCGCCAAGGGCGGTGTCGGCAAGACGACGATCGCGACCAACCTGGCCGTCGGCCTCGCCAAGCTGGCCCCGCTGTCGGTGGTGCTCGTCGATGCCGATGTGCAGTTCGGGGACGTGGCCATGGCCCTGTCGCTGACACCCGGACGCTTCCTGCCGGATGCCGTCACCGCCGTCGCGGCCAACGACGCCATGGTGCTCAAGGCCTACCTCACCCCGCATCCGGACGGCTACTACGTCGTGTGCGGCGCGGAGTCGCCGGCCGACGGGGACCGGGTCACCGGCGAGCAGCTCGGTCACCTGATTCGCCAACTCGCCGGGATCTTTCGGTTCGTGATCATCGACACGGCGCCCGGCCTGGGTGAACACGCGTTGGCCGCCCTCGAGGCTGCCACAGACGCCGTATTCCTCTGCGACATGTCCGTGCCGGGTGCACGCGGCCTGCGCAAGGAGCTCGCCGTTCTCGCCACCATCGGCATCATGCCGCCGGCCCGTCATGTCGTGTTGAACTTCGCCGACCGGGTGAGCGGGCTGAGCGTGAAGGACGTCGAGGCAACGATCGGTGTGCCGGTGGACGTCGCCGTTCCCCGATCGAGCCTGGTGACGCTGTCCACGAATCGTGGCATTCCGCTGCTCCAGAACGGAAAGAAAAATCCAGCGTCGGCTGCCCTCACGGACTTGGTGCGCCGATTCGACCCCAGCGCGTCACTCAAACGCGGTCGCTTGCATCGAAGGGTGGTTGTCGCATGAAACTGACCGACCGAGTGGAGGCGGCACGCCGCGATGGTCCACTGCACAAGCTCGACAAGAAGACCGGCAACGGCAACCTCTCTGCATCGAGGGCGGTGACGGACGTTGCCCTTCAACCCTCCACCGAGGCCACAGCTGCACCGGAGGCAGAGGCTCCCGCTCCGGAACCCGCGCCCATCCCGGCGCCGCCGCTTGACCCACTGGCAGAACTCAAGGAACGGGCGGCACAGGAACTCTTCGGCCGTATCGGCACGCGCCTGAACGACCCGAGCCTGAGTGAGGAACAGCTGCACTCGTATGCCAGGGCCGAACTCGGCAGCATCGTCGCCGCCGAACAGGTTCCGCTCAGTCCGGAGGAGCGCACCCGGCTGATCGCCGAGATCGGTGCCGACGTGCTCGGGTTCGGCCCGCTGGAGGCACTGCTCGCCGACGTCGGCGTGACCGAGATCATGGTCAACGGCCACGAGCAGATCTTCGTCGAGCGTGACGGCCAGCTCAGCCGCAGCGCTGCCCGCTTCACCAGCGAGGCCCAGCTGCGCCGGGTGATCGAGCGCATAGTGTCGAAGGTCGGGCGCCGCATCGACGAGTCGTCGCCGCTGGTGGACGCGCGCCTCGCCGACGGCTCGCGGGTGAACGCGATCATCCCGCCGCTCGCGGTCGACGGCTCCTCGCTCACGATCCGCAAGTTCGCGCGCGAACCTTTCACCGTGAACGACCTCGTCGGCTTCGGCACGCTGAGCGCCGAGATGGCCCAGGTGCTGGATGCCTGCGTGAAGGCCAAACTCAACATCATCGTCTCCGGTGGCACCGGAACCGGGAAGACGACGCTGCTCAACGTGCTCTCCGCCTACATCCCCTCCAATGAGCGCATCATCACCATCGAGGACGCGGTGGAGCTGCAGCTACAGCAGGACCATGTGATCCGGCTGGAATCCCGGCCGGCCAACATCGAGGGTAAAGGCGAGGTCACCATCCGTGACCTCGTGCGCAACTCCCTCCGGATGCGGCCGGACCGAATCGTGATCGGCGAGTGCCGCGGTGGCGAGAGCCTGGACATGCTGCAGGCGATGAACACCGGGCACGAGGGATCGATCTCGACCGTTCACTCGAACTCGCCGCGCGACGCGATCGCCCGGCTCGAAACCCTCGTGCTGATGGCCGGAATGGACCTGCCGCTGCGCGCCATCCGAGAGCAGATCTCGTCGGCGATCGATGTGATCATCCAGATCACCAGACTCAAGGACGGCACCCGTCGGGTCACGCACGTGACGGAGGTCCAAGGCATGGAGGGTGACATCGTCACCCTGCAGGACGCCTTCGTCTTCGACTACAGTGCCGGCGTCGACGAGGCCGGACGCCTGCTCGGCCACGCGGTGGCGACCGGGGTGCGGCCCCGGTTCGCCGACAAATTCCGGGACCTCGGAATTCCGTTGTCCCCGAGCGTGTTCCAGGCCAACCTCGTCACCCGGAGCCAGAGATGAATGAGCTGGCCCTCTACGGAGGAATCGCCGCCGCGCTGATCGCCCTGTTCGTGATCGTCTTCCTGGTGATCGCACCACCACGGCCCCGGGTGCCGCTGGAACGCCGTCGAGCGCCGGGCGCGGTGGACACGTCGACCCTCACCCGGGTGACTGACCGCACGGTCGAGGCCATCGAGGGTGCGATCCTTCGTCGCGGCCGCGCGCCGTTCACCGCGGAGGAACTGGAACAGGCCAGCATCCGGATGCAGCCGTCCGGCTTCGTGCTCATGGTGCTCTCGACGTCGACCGTGCTGGCCCTGACCGGCCTGCTCTTGGGAAACGGCACCTTCTGGGCGATACCGCTCCTGGCGACCTTCGCGGCGCTCGGCCCGATCGGAGCGAAGGTGTTTCTTCACGTGCGGGCGGGGCAGCGTCGCGCAAAGTTCGCGGAACAGCTCGACGAAACCCTTGCGCTTCTGGCCGGCGGCCTGCGGGCCGGTCACAGCCTGCTGCGGGCGGTGGACGCGGCCTCCCAGGAGACGCCGTCGCCGTCGGCGGACGAGTTGGCTCGGGTCGTGAACGAGACTCGCATCGGCCGGGACCTCGGTGATGCTCTCGACAACACCGCCACCCGGATGCGGAGCGAGGACTTCCAGTGGGTGGCGCAGGCGATCGCCATCAACCGTGAGGTCGGCGGCAACCTGTCCGAGGTGCTCGACCGGGTGGGCCACACCATCCGGGAACGCAACGAGATTCGTCGCCAAGTGAAGTCGCTCGCCGCCGAGGGAAAGATGTCAGCCTGGGTGCTGATCCTCTTGCCGATCGGGGTGTTCACCTTCTTGCTGCTGACGCAGCCGAACTACTTCGCCGGTTTCTTCGGCAGCATCTGGGGCATCGCCGCCCTAGTCGTCGCCGCCATCCTGCTCGTCGCCGGCTCATTGTGGATGATGGCCGTCGTCAAGGTCAAGTTCTAGGAGAATCCAGTGCCTTCACTCATCGCAATCCTTGCCTCGCTGGCCGTTGCCGGCGGGTTCGCGGTCCTGGTCGGCATCCTCGTCGGCGGTCGCGCCGCCAAGCCGATCACCGACCTCGGGGATGCAGGTCTAAACCTCGTCGGGACGACCGCAGCGCGCGTCAGACGGGGTCGAACGATGCGCGAACTGGCCCCCCGCGGGTACCTTGGGATGCTCGACCGCAGGCTGGCGCTCGCCGGTCGGCCCCCGGCCTGGACCATCGACAAGATCCTCATCGCCAAGCCGCTCGCGGGCACCGCCGGTGCGCTCCTGGCGCTCCTGTGGATCAGCGGGGACCCGGTCCCGACGCGATTCGTGCTCGGTGCGCTCCTTGTGGTTCTGTGCTTCTTCGTGCCCGACCTTCTCCTGATCAGCCGCGGGCAGGAGCGACAAGAGAAGATCCAGAACGCCCTGGCCGACACCCTTGACCAGATGACGATCGCCGTGGAGGCCGGCCTCGGCTTCGAGGCCGCCATGGCCAAGGCGGCGACGAACGGCAAGGGGCCGCTCGCGGAGGAATTCATCCGCACCCTGCAGGACATGAGCATCGGCCGCACCCGAACGCACGCCTATCAGGCGCTCGGCGACCGCACCTCGTCATCGGACCTGCGCCGGTTCACCCGGTCGGTCATCCAGGCCGACACCTACGGCATCGCGATCGCGGACGTGCTCCGGGTGCAGGCCGGGGAAATGCGCCTGCGCCGCCGTCAGCGCGCCGAAGAGAAGGCGATGAAGATCCCGGTCAAGGTGCTCTTCCCACTCATCTTCTGCATTCTGCCGGTGCTGTTCATCGTGCTACTCACCCCAGCCGTGCTGAGCATGATCGAAGCGTTCTCCTGAACCTCGCCGGAGCCGAACGCGCCCCTAACGAATTCGACGGAGATTCTGCTGTAAAAACACGCTTTGAGGCACTTCCGCGGCGAAATCGGCAAAATCTCCGTCGAATTGGTGAATGCAGGCGTGGGCCTAGCGGAAATTGACGAACTGCAGGGCCACGTCGAGGTCTTTGCCCTTGAGCAGGGCCATGGTGGCCTGCAGGTCGTCGCGGCTCTTCGAGCTGACCCGCAGCTCGTCACCCTGGATCTGGCTCTTGACGCCCTTGGGGCCCTCGTCGCGGATGATCTTATTGATCTTCTTCGCATTTTCCTGGTCGATCCCTGCCTTCATCGAGGCCTCGATCCGAAACTCCTTGCCCGAGGCGAAGGGATTACCAGCGTCCAGGCTGCGCAGGGAGATGCCGCGCTTGATCAGCTTGGATTCGAAGACCTCGAGGATAGCCTTGACGCGCTCCTCGGAGTTGGCCTTCAGGAGCACCTTTTCGCCGCTCATCTCGATCGAGGCGCCGACATTCTTGAAATCGTAGCGCTGTGCGACCTCTTTGTGCGCCTGGTTGAGGGCGTTGTCGACCTCCATCGGGTCTACCTTGCTGACGATGTCGAACGTTGAGTCTGCCATGCCTGCAATAGTACCCAGTGGGTGCCTATTCGCCCGGCCGGGCAGTGCTGGAGCGCACGAGGAGCTCGAATGGCATGGGGGTGTTCAGGGACGAGAGCTGGTTCTGGCCCGGACGCAGCCGGTCCAGCAGGATCTCGACGGCCTTCTCGCCCTGCCCCTGCGGAAACTGGGCGATCGTGGTGAGGCCGAAGAAGTCCGCGAGTTCGTGGTCATCGATTCCGATCACGGACACGTCCCGTGGCACGACGAGGCCGAGGTCCCGTGCCGCAAGGATGACTCCGATCGCCATCTCGTCTGAGCCGGCGAATACGGCGCTCGGCCGACCGCGCGGGTTGCCAAGAAGTTGAATGGCCGCTTGGTAGCCGCTTTTCATCGTGAAGTCCGCAGGCCTGAACAATTCGGCAGCCGGAGTGATTCCGGCTGCCGTCAGGGCTAACTCATAGCCGACCCGGCGGTTGGTGGGAAGATGGAAGTCCCGGTCGACGTCCTCATTTCCGCCGATGTGTGCGATCCGTGTGTGGCCCAGGGAGAGGAGATGTTCCGTGGCGAGCCTGGCCACGGCAACATCGTCGATCGTGAGCGTGCGAACACCCTCGATCGGGCCGCCGACGCCGACCAGCGGCTTGTCGAGTGCGTGCAGGGTGGCGACTTCGGTCGTGGTCAGTTCGAGCGAAATCGCGATGACAGCATCCACTCTCTGACGCAGCAGGAAATGGTTGAACACGATGCGGCGCTCGCCTCCGCCGCCGGTCAGGCTGAACAGGGTGAGGTCAAAGCCGTTCTTCAAGAGGGATTTCTGCGCACCCTCGACAACGCTGGAGAAGAACCAGCGGTCAAGGAACGGAACGACGACACCGATGTTCTTCATCCGGCCGGAGGCGAGACTCGATGCCGTGGACGAGACGACGTAGCCGAGTTCCCCGGCGGATGCTTCGACCTTTAAACGGGTGGCAGGGGATACATGGCCGTTGCCGCTGAGTGCGCGCGAAACAGTGGCGGTAGAGACGCCCGCGTGGCGGGCGACGTCATCGATGCCTACCATGAGGTTCCTATCGGGAATGAAGTTGAGTCATCTCCGATCATATCCACCGTCCGATAGGTACCGGACGTGCCGATTTCTCACTGGGGACCAAAACCTTGTATTCTGACTGAGCGTCTCCGGTCACGTGTTTTGCATATGGTCGGGTGCGTACTGGCAAGTTACCCAAGTGGCCAAAGGGATCTGACTGTAAATCAGCCGTCTTAGACTTCGGGGGTTCGAATCCCTCACTTGCCACTCTCTCTTCCGCATCATTTAGCGTTGCACCATGACCACACGTGCCTCAGCCGGATTGCTTCGCCTCGCCCAGGACACCGCGCTCGCCGCGGGGCAAATGGCTGCCCGGCGGAGAACTGTCGGGGTGCAGGTCGCCGCGCCGAAGTCCTCCCCGGAGGACGTCGTGACCCTGGCCGACCGGGAAACCGAGTCGCTGATTCGGGTTCTCCTGGCCGACGCCCGGCCCGATGACGGTTTCTTAGGAGAGGAGTCGGCGGCGACCTGCGGCACATCCGGCCTGACCTGGGTCGTGGACCCGATCGACGGCACCGTCAATTACCTCTACGGTTTTCCGGCCTGGGCGGTTAGTATCGCCGTCGTCGAGGGTGACCCCGATCCGGCCACCTGGACCACGCTGGCCGGCGCCGTCTACAACCCGACCGGTGACGAGCTGTTCACCGCGGCAGCAGGTGACGGGGCATGGCTGGGCGTCCGCCGGCTGCAGGTGCCGACGGACGTGCCGCTGTCGCTGGCGTTGCTGGGCACCGGTTTCTCCTATCGCGCGGCCGAAAGAGAGCGGCAGGCGGACGTCGTGCGGGGCCTGATCGGCGAGGTACGGGACATCCGTCGCATCGGGTCGGCCGCACTCGACTTGTGTTCGGTTGCCGCCGGGCGGTTGAACCTCTATTACGAGCGCGGGCTGAGCCCCTGGGACCACGCGGCCGGCGCGCTGGTGGCGCGCGAGGCCGGCGCTCGAGTCGGTGGCTTCGGAGCCGACCGTGAGGGTATGGGCCTGCTCATTGCCGGGGCTCCCGACCTTTATCGGGTCTGCCAACCCCTTCTGGCCAAACTTTTCGATGACTTCATGGCCGACGCGGAAGCGTAGGCGACTGAACCGCTTCGAACGAGACGGATGCCGCGGAAACACCGGTGACCGACGTGCTCGTGGCGGCCCGGGGAGATCGCCGGAAACGGAGGCAGTGCCCCTTTTTCGGGTGTCATTCTGCTTCGAAGAGTAGGGATAACCGGCCTCCGGGCGGTAGCCTGTACTGATTCGTTACTTTGGTTGAGGCCAAGACGACTATCTTCATCTGTCCAATGCGCCGAAAGAACCGATCCTTTGCTCCCTCACTCCTCTAGCTCGGCTGCCTCGGTGCTGGGTGTGAGTGACCCTGAAACGAAGCCCCTCACGCGTCGCGAACTGCGCGAGCGCGAGCGGATGTCCGTCCCGGTGCTGGACATTCCAGGCTCCGCGGTCACCGACGCGCCGACCGCCGCCGATCCCGCTAATGCCGGGCCGTCGACGCCGGACCTCGACCTTCTGGTCGCCGCGAGCCTCGCTGAACCCGAATTCGAGTCCGTGACGATCGCTGACTCGGACCGCCTGATCGCCGCGCCGGCCGCCGCCGACGCTCCGGTCTCCGACGTGGACCGGCTGCAGACGGCCATCTCCGCCGTCACGACGTCCACGGAGATCCCCTTCCCCACCCGGGCGCAGCGGCGCGCGGAACAGCCCGCCTCCCGCCCCCGCCGCGCATCGGCCCGGGAGCGCCTGGCGCCCGCCGTTCACCCGGCCGCCGCCACCGCGCCGGCACCCCAGCCCCGCACCACCGCGACGGCCCCCGCCAATCGGGTGCGCAAGTTCGCCACGACGGGCGTCACGATGGTCGCCATGGCCTTCGTCGCCCTGATGGCCGTGGCCACCTCCCTGCCGGCCGAGGCGCTGCTGTCCTCTGCCGATGTGCAGGCCGCCGCCTACAACGCGAAGCTGAGCGCCCAGGGCGAACCTGCCCAGACGCTCTCCATGACCGGCGGAGCGGACACCATCTCGGTCGAGCGTGACGGCTACGAATCGAAGACCATCGCCGAGGTCGCAGCGGCCAGCGGCATCCGGATGGAAGCGACCTTCACGAACAACCCGAACGGCACCGTGCAATGGCCCTTCTCGGTGGGCGTGCACATCGGTGACGAGTTTGGCTTCCGCGACTGTGCGGGCTGCTCCTCCAACCACGGCGGTCAGGACTTCAACCCGGGCCTGGGCGCGCCGATCCAGTCGATCGCCGACGGCGTCGTGCGCTACGCCCAAGACGGCGAAGGCAGCCTCGGCGTGCACATGATCATCGACCACATGATCGACGGCGAGCTCGTCTCCAGTGTCTACGCGCACATGATCCACGGCTCGATGCTCTTCAAGACCGGCGACGTCATCACGGTCGGCCAGGTCATCGGCCAGGTCGGCGACACCGGAATGTCCACCGGCCCGCACCTGCACTTCGAGATCCGCGTCGGCGGCAAGGACGGCACCAAGGTCAACCCGCTCGTCTGGCTGTACGCCAACACGAACTAGTTCGACCCCGACACGGGCCAGCTGGGACTAGCCGGCCGCCTCGGCCTTGGTCTCGTCCTCAGGCTCGGTCACTGGCGCGGACTCGGGCGGGGACTCGGCGGTCCGGGCGCGGCCGATGGCCGCGAGGAGGCCCTCTGGCAGCGCCAGCTGCGACAGCCCGGCGATCTCGAGCAGGTGGGTCTCTCCGCTGCCGTCGGGCTCCATGGCCAGGACCTGGTCGTGCAGGCCCTCCATTTTCAGGTCGAGGCGATTGGCGGCATCCGCCGCCTGCTTGAGGTCGCCCACCAGATCCACCGGAACCGCCCCGTGGTACTTGTAATAGATCTTGTGCTCGAGACTCGCCCAGAAGTCCATCGCGACCGTTCGGATCTGGATCTCGACCGTGACCTCGTCGACCCGGTCGGACAGGAAGACGGGGATGTCGACGATCAGGTGCAGGCTCTTGTAACCGTTCGGCTTCGGGGCGGCGATGTAGTCCTTGACCTCGAGCACCGTGACGTCGAGTTGGCTGGTGAGCATGTCGAGAATGCGGTACGTGTCCGAGATGAAGCTGCAGGTGATGCGGATGCCGGCGATGTCTTGGATCTGGGCGCGAATGTCGTCGAGGACGAGCGGGCAGCCCTTGCGGACGGCCTTCTTCAGGATCCCGTCGGGCGTCTTTAGCCGAGAGTTGACGTGCTCGATCGGGCTGTAGTCGTGGATGGAGGCGAACTCCTCCTTCAAGATGTTGATCTTCGTCATCATCTCGTCGGTCGCGAACTTGTATGCCAGCATGAACCGGGTCAGTTCTGTCGTGAGCTCGCGAAGTTCGGCGAGATCCCCGCGCGTCGGGGCCGCCTGGTCGGCTTCGGTGTCGGTGTCGGTGTCGGTGTCGGCGCCGGGTCCCGGTTCGGTTCCGTGTTCGGTTCCGCTGTCGATCCCCGTGCCGGTCACTGCTACTCCTTCTATGCGCTCCCCGTTCAGGCGACGCCCTTCGATTGTCCCATGGCGGCGCTGCGGGGTCACTGATCGCGTCGCCGGAGCACGCGGCATCCGTCGCCTTCGAGCGCCGTTCTGCCCCGTGCCCCGAACGAATTCGACGGAGATTTTGCTCTAGAACTGGGTTTTGAGCTCTAAACCGGCCGTTTCGGGCAGAATCTCGTCGAATTCGTTTGGGCAAACGCCCCTGGGGTGGGGGCTAGGCGCGCAGCCAGACGGTGGTGTCGCCGGGGAGCGTGTTGCCGGGCAGCGGGCCGCTGGCGAGGAGGAGTTCGCCGGCAGGCAGAGGCACGGATGCCGCGCCCGTGTTCGCGACGACCGTCACCGCGCCGTTGCGCAGCGCCACGATCTCGTCAGCGTGGCCGTCCAACCACTCCACCGAGCCCAGCCCGAGGGCGTGCTCCCGGCGCAGGCCCAGGGCCAGCGTGTACAACTCGAGGGTGGAGCCGGCGACGCCGACCTGCGCGTCGCGGGCGAGGCCCGCCCACTCGTCCGGCTGCGGCAGCCAGCTCTCGGCCGAGGGGCCGAAGCCGTAGGAGGGAGCGGCGGCTTCCCAGGGGAGCGGCACGCGGCATCCGTCACGGCCGTAGCGCTCTCCGTTGGTGCGAAACCAGGTGGGGTCTTCGCGTGCGGAGTCGGGCAGGTGGATGACCTCGGGTAGACCCAGTTCCTCGCCCTGGTAGAGGTAGCTGGAGCCGGGCAGTGCGAGCATGAGCGCCGAGGCGGCCCGGGCCCGGTGCAGGCCGATCACGCTGTCGGGCAGGTCGGGCGTCGTCGGCCCGATACCGTGGCCCTGCAGGTTCTCGTGGTTGAGCGCGAGCCGGGAGGCGTGGCGCACGACGTCGTGGTTGGAGAGCACCCAGGTGCTCGGGGCACCAACTGCGCCGAACGCAGCAAGGGAATCGTCGATGACGCGGCGGAGGGCCGGGCCGGCCCAAGCCGTCTCGAGGTAGGCGAAGTTGAAGGCCTGGTGCATCTCGTCGGGGCGCACCCACTCGGCGACGTGGCTGAGCGGATCGACCCAGGCCTCGGCCGCGAGGATGCGGTCGCCCGGGTACTCGTCGAGGATGAGGCGCCAGTCGCGGTAGATCTCGTGTACACCGTTCTGGGCCCAGTAGGGCGCGGTTTCGGGCCACTCGGTGATGATGCCTGACCCCTCCGTCGAGGCACCGCCCATGCTGCCGCCCGCGACCGGAGGCGTGTAGTCGGGAAGACCGGTCGCTTTGATCATGCCGTGCGCGACGTCCACCCGAAAACCGTCCGCCCCGCGGTCGAGCCAGAACCGGAGCACATCGCGGAATTGCGCCTTCACCCATTCGTTGTCCCAGTCGAAGTCGGGTTGTGTGGTGTCGAAGAGGTGCAGGTACCACTGGCCGGGAGTGCCGTCCGGGTTCGTGACGCGGGTCCAGGCATTGCCGCCGAAGACGGAATCCCAGTTGTTCGGGGGAAGGTCGCCGTGTTCGCCCTGGCCATCACGGAAGATGTAATGCGCGCGCTCCTCACTGCCCTCGGCGGCGGCGAGGGCAGCTTTGAACCACGGATGCTCACTTGAGGAGTGGTTTGGCACAAGGTCAACGATCACGCGGATGCCCAGCTCGTGTGCCGTGTGCTGCAGGGTGTCGAAGTCATCGAGCGTGCCGAAGAGAGGGTCGACATCGCAATAATCGGCCACGTCGTAACCAGCGTCGTTCTGCGGTGAAGTGTAGAACGGCGAGAGCCAGATGGCGTCTATCCCGAGAGCCCGGAGAGCAGGGAGACGATTGGTGATGCCGGTTAGATCGCCCATCCCGTCACCGTTGGCGTCCGCAAAGGACCGAGGATAGATCTGATAGATAACTGCGGTTCGCCACCACTCTGAGCCTGTCATGAAAAGAAACCCTACGGCATTCTCGTGACTATGGAAGCGCTTGCAGGACTGCGGGCTGTGCGCATCACCTGCTCAAGATTCAGATCCGACTATTTCAGTTGTCAATGGTTCCGATACTTGCTATAAATGTAAACGCTTGCATAAATTTTCAATGTCCTGAGAAAGGCACACCAATGATGGTGAACATGAAAGGTCTCGTCGCTGCCGGCGCAGTAGTGGTCGCAGCGTCCCTCGCATTGTCCGGATGCTCCGGCGGGGCCTCCCCGCAGGGTGGCGAGGGCGATAAAGCCGCCGCCAACACCTTGACGGTTTGGGTCGATGCCGACCGCGGCACGGTCCTCAAAGACGCGGCGGCGGCATTCACGAAGGAATCCGGCGTCAAGGTAAAACTCATCCAGAAGGACTTCCCCAAGATCCAGGAAGAGTTCATCGCCCAGGTTCCGACCGGCAAGGGCCCCGACATCACGATCGGCGCCCACGACTGGATCGGGAACCTCGTCTCGAACGGCGTGCTCAAGCCCGTTGAACTCGGCGATACGACCGCTGACTTCCAGCCGGTCGCCGTCACCGCGATGACCTTCGAGGGCAAGACCTACGGTGTCCCCTACTCGATCGAGAACATCGCCCTCCTCCGCAACACGGCCCTGGCGCCGACCGCGCCGGCGACGTACGCGGACATGGTCGCCGCCGGCACCGCCGCCGGCACTGAGTTCCCGTTCCTCGTGCCCGTTGGACCGGAATCGGACCCGTATCACCTGTACCCGTTCCAGACCTCGTTCGGCGCCCCCGTGTTCGGCACCAACTCCGACGGCAGCTACAACGCCGAAGACCTCTCGATCGGCAACGCCGGTGGAGAGGCCTACGCGGCCTGGCTCGCATCCGAAGGCGCCGCAGGGCACCTCAGCGTGAACATCACCAACGACATCGCCAAAGAGAAGTTCAACGCCGGCGCATCGCCGTTCTTCCTCTCCGGTCCGTGGAATGTCCCGGATGCCCAGAAGGCCGGCATCGACGTCGCGATCGACCCGATCCCGACCGCCAGCAGCAACCCTGCCCAGCCGTTTGTCGGCGTGCAGGGCTTCTTCGTGAGTGCGAAGACCAAGAACGCTCTCGCTGCCAATGAGTTCCTGGTGAACTACATCGGCTCCGAAGAGGTGCAGAGCGCGCTCTACGAGGTCGGCGGGCGCCCGCCCGCGCTGACCAGCGCCTTCGAGGCAGCTGCCGCCGACCCGATCACCGCCGGTTTCGGTACGGTCGGAGCAACCGCCGTTCCGATGCCGAACATCCCGCAAATGGGCAAGGTCTGGCAGTTCTGGGGCGTCACCGAGGCCGCGATCATCGCGGGCGAGGGTGACCCGGCAGCGCTGTGGCAGAAGATGACCGGCGAAATCCAGGGCGCCATCGCGAAGTAACACCGTGTGCCCGGCTCTATCAGGGGGCCGGGCACAGCGTGCTCCCTCACCGCACATCAGGCAAGGTTGCCGGCAGGCGCCAGAGAACGGACGAAGATGCCCACCCCACGAACAGGTCGCGATCGCACCGCGCGCGACAACTCGCTGGTCACCCAGTGGAGGCAATCCAAGCGGGCGGGACGAATTGCCGAGGCGGCGTCCGTCGGGATCAAGATTCTCCTGGTGAAAATTCTGCTCCTCGGTATCGTCGACGCAATCAGCGTCTACGCTCTCTTCGTGCTCTTCCTGAAACAGGACTGGGTCATCTTCGGACTCGTTCTGGCAGTCACCCTGATCGTCAACTGGATCTACTTCAGCAAAAACGCTCTGCCGGCCAAGTACCTCACCCCCGGCCTGATCTTCCTCGTGATCTTCCAGATCTTTGTTGTGGGCTATTCCGGCTACATCGCGTTCACGAACTACGGCACCGGGCACAACAGCACCAGGGCGGACGCGGTCGCATCACTCATCGCTTCCGCGCAGCAACGAGTGCCGGACTCGGTCGCGTATGACATCACCGTGATCGAGCAACTGGGTGCCTACAGCCTCCTCGTCACCGACCCTGACGGCCGGATCAGCGTCGGCGGCACCGACGCGCCCCTGCGTGAAGTCACCGATGCCGAGACGGATGCCGACGGCGTCGCCACCGCACTTCCCGGCTACACCTCGCTCAAGTTCAGCGACATCGCTGCCAATCAAGAGGTCATCGCGGCCCTCTCGGTGCCGCTCACCGACGACCCGAACGAGGGGGTGCTCCGCACCCCGGACGGCTCAAAGGCCTATCTCTACCTGTCCGATCTGGTCTACGACGAGGCCGCGAGAACGATGACGAACACCACGACGAACGTCGTCTACGCCGAGGACGGCACGGTCGGAGCGTTCGCCGCGGAGGACGGTACCGAACTGCGCCCCGGCTGGAAAGTTGAGGTCGGATTCGATAACTTTGCCCGTGCGTTCGGCACGGAATCCATTCGGGGGCCGCTGATCAACGTGACCCTGTGGACCTTTGCCTTCGCTTTCCTTTCTGTCGCCACCACGTTCGCGCTCGGGCTCTTTCTGGCGCTGGTCTTCAATGACCTGCGGATGCGCGGACGCAACGTCTACCGCGTCGTCTTGATTCTTCCCTACGCGTTCCCGGCATTCCTGTCCGCGCTGGTCTGGGCTGGGCTGCTCAACCCGCAGTTCGGCTTCGTCAACCAGGTGCTGTTCGGCGGAGCGGAAATACCCTGGCTCACAAACGAGTGGCTGGCCAAATTCAGCATCATCTTCGTGAACCTGTGGCTCGGCTTTCCCTACATGTTCCTGGTCTGCACGGGTGCTCTTCAGTCGATTCCCGGCGAGTTGCAGGAGGCAGCAACGGTCGACGGGGCGCGGCCCTGGCAGGTGTTCCGGCTGATCAAGCTTCCGCTGCTGCTCGTGTCGGTGGCCCCGCTGCTCATCTCGTCGTTCGCGTTCAACTTCAACAACTTCAACCTCATCTACATGCTCACCAATGGCGGGCCGAGAGACGTTACCGCGGGAGTGAATGTCGGTGCGACCGACATCCTCATCTCGATGGTCTACAAGGTCGCCTTCGTCGGTGCGAACCGCGACTACGGATTGGCGAGTGCGTTCTCCATCATCATTTTCCTGCTGGTCGCGATCGTGTCGATCATCAGCTTTAGGCAGACCAAGGCACTAGAGGAGCTGAACTGACATGCAGGTCAACAATCGGGAGACTAGCGACCGCATCGTCGTGAGAAATTCGTCATTCCAGTTCAAGCGCTGGTTCAAAGCAACGGGATGGCGCCACCTGATCGGCGTGTTCATGGCCGTGTTCTCGGCGTTCCCCCTTGTCTACGTGCTCTCGGCAGCGCTGCAACCCGGTGGCACCCTGATCACCGCAAATGGGCTATTCAGCGAGGTGAGCCTCGGCAGCTTTGTGACGCTCTTCAACCTGCCCCAACAGCCATACGCCGCCTGGTACGGCAATACCCTGATCATCGGAGTAATCACCTCGATCGGCACGGTTTTTTTGGGGGCCCTTGCGGCATATTCCTTCTCCCGGATGCGTTTTTTCGGTCGCCGGGGGGGACTGCTCACGCTCGTACTGTTGCAGATGTTTCCCCAACTGTTGGCTGTCGTCGCGATATTCCTCCTGCTCAACGGCATCTCTGATATCTTCCCGGCGATCGGACTGGACTCGCAGGTCGGCCTGATCATGGTCTACCTCGGCGGGGCTCTTGGGGTGAACACCTACCTGATGTACGGATTTTTCAACACGATTCCCGCTTCGATCGACGAGGCCGCCAAGTTGGACGGTGCTGGTCACGCTCGCATCTTCTTCACGATCATCCTGCGACTGGTCGCACCCATTTTGGCGGTCGTCGGCCTCCTCTCTTTCATCGGCACGACGAACGAGTTCGTCATCGCGAGCATCGTGCTGATCAGCCCCGAGAATCAGACCCTCGCGGTGGGCCTCTACCAGTTCGTGTCTCAGAAATTCTCCACCAACTACTCGGTCTTCGCGGCCGGCGCCGTGCTCGCGGCCTTGCCCGTGATGGCCCTGTTCCTCTGGCTGCAGAAGTACATCGTCGGTGGCCTGACCGCCGGATCGGTGAAGTAGGGCGCGCATGCTCCCGCACCACGACGGGTCGGCCCTGTACGTCTCGGACCAGGCGCCGCGGCCGGGCGACACGGTCGGCGTGCGGGTGCGGGTGCCGGAGGCGTGGGGCGCCGTCGCATCCGTGCACGTGCGTTCGACGCCCGACCGGGAACCGCGCTTCCACGACGCCCGCCTACTCGGCGCGGCGGAGGGCTGGCGGTGGTGGGAGGCCGAGGTCGAGATCCTGAACCCGGTCAACGGCTACCGGTTCCTGATCAACCGGGCCGACGGCGGGCACTGGTGGCTGAACGCCGCCGGGGTGCATTCCTTCGAGACCGTCGACGCGGAGGACTTCAAGCTGCTCAGCCATCCGGCACCGCCGGACTGGGTCGCGTCGACCGTGATGTACCAGATCTTCCCGGATCGTTTCGGGCGTTCCACGGCCGCCGCGCTGCGCGAGAAGCCGACCTGGGCCGTGCCCGCGGCGTGGGGTGACCCGGTAGCGGCGGAGCAACCGGCCCGTTCGCACCAGTTCTACGGTGGGGACCTCGACGGCATCGTCCTGCACCTGGACCACCTCGAACGGCTCGGCGTCACCCTGCTCTACCTGACACCCGTGTTCCCGGCCGGCTCGAGCCACCGCTACGACGCGCGGAGCTTCGACGTGGTCGACCCGGCACTGGGCGGCGACGCTGCCCTCGTGCGGCTGGTCGAGGCTGCCCACGAGCGGGGCTTCAAGGTGATCGGCGACCTCACCTCGAACCACTCCGGCAACCGGCACGAGTGGTTCCGGGCGGCGCACCGTGCCCCGGATGCCGTCGAGAGCGCCTTCTACTACTGGCTCGACGACCGGCACGAGGACTACGCGTCCTGGCTCGGCGTACCCAGCCTGCCGAAGTTCAACTGGACCTCGATCGAGCTGCGCCGCCGGTTCATCGAGGGCCCGCAGTCGGTGGTGGCGAAGTGGCTGCGGGCCCCCTACCACCTCGACGGCTGGCGCATCGATGTGGCGAACATGACCGGCCGCCTGCAGGGGGAGGACCTGAACGCCCTGGTGCGGCAGACCATCCGCCGCACCATGATCGCGGAGAACCCCGACACCATCCTGCTCGGCGAATCGACCAATGATGCCTCGGACGACTTCCAGGGCGACGGCTGGCACGGCGCGATGACCTATACGACCTTCACCCGACCGGTGTGGAGCTGGCTCTCGAAGCCGCACAGCCCATCGACATTCTTCGGGCTGCCCTACGGCACCATCCCGCTGACCGACGGGCGGGCGTTCGTGGACGCCCACCTACGGTTCACGGCCGGCTACCCCTGGCGCACTCGCCTGGCTACAATGAACGCCCTCGACACGCACGACACTCCAAGGTTCCGCACCCATGCGATCGACGGGGGAGTGGCCGTCGCCTTCGGGCTGAGCGCGACCCTGCCGGGCATCCCGGTGGTCTTCGCCGGCGACGAATTCGGCCTGGCCGGCGACGACGGCGAGGGCTCGCGCACGCCCATACCGTGGGATACGGCGGGTGACTCCGAGGTGGCGGCCACAATCGACCTGTACGCGGCGCTGATCCGCTTGCGCACCGCCCACCCGGCCCTGAACGGCGGCGGGATGCGCTGGGTGCACGTGGGCGCGGATGTGCTCGTCTACGTGCGCGAGTGTGCGGAGGAGTCGGTGCTGTTGGTCGCGGCCCGCGCCGCGTGCGCGGTGACACTGCCGCTCGGGTCCGTGGCAGGGGAGCCGACCCGGCTCCTGGGCGACGCCGCCGTCAGCGTGGCGGGCGGGCGCATCCGTCTGGAAACGGACGGGCCGAGCTTCACCGCGTGGGCGCTGCCGGGGGTTTCGGTGCCCGATTCCACCCCACGGTCATCGAGCCGGCCGACTTGGTGATAATATTTACCGGTTGCCGAAATTTGGCTTGGTTTTCGTTCACACGGATGCTTCGCCCCCTTAGCTCATTGGTAGAGCACTTCCTTGGTAAGGAAGAGGTAGTGGGTCCGATTCCCACAGGGGGCTCTGGCTTGGAAGCTCTTGCAGCCGACAGGTCGTGGCGGGGTAGCTCAGTTGGTTAGAGCACACGGCTCATAATCGTGGTGTCGCGGGTTCAATTCCCGCTCCCGCTACACATAAAGGCCCTTTGACCAGGAATCCTGTCGGTCACTGGGCCTTTCTTTTTGATCCGATGCCACCCAGCTCTGCTCTAGACTGAGTTTCGGGCAATGCTTCGTTGCGCGTCCAATCGGTCCCGCTTCTCGCAACATTTCGGTGAGGGACGGCCAGGAACTTGCCGAGCGACCACTGAAACGCATGTGAGCGGGATTTCCTTACGGATGGGCCAAATGCGACTCCTGCCAGAGTAGGCCGCGCAGTCCGGTTCCGAGGGGGAGGTGCCGTCGGAGTTTCCCCTAGGACGCTCCCGCCGGGGTGCCGGCACCCCAACATATTGACCCCTGAAATCTACATCGCCAGGGGCCGGTGAGAGGGCGGTCGAGAGCAGGGTGTATGGGAACGCCGACGGGGGCCTCTTCGTAGATTTCGACCTGACCGGCGAATTCCAGCTCGACCTGAGCGACGCCCTCGCACAGCGTGATTTCACCCATCGTGCACGAAGTCGTTCCGTGCGGGATGGGCTCCACGCCGCCGATGTCCCAGAGCACGATTTGGAATCGCCCGGTATCCGGGTAGTCGTGCCCAAGATTCAGGAAGGCATCGTCGTTCGAGTTGCCGCTACCGGCTAGCGGTCCGCACACATGCATGAGTCATGCCGGCATAGTTGCCAGCCTCGTTCCTCGCGAAACCGCTCCCGGGCTGGTTCTCCACGGTGGAGGCGTCGACCAGTGACCCGGCAGTGCCGTCCGAGCAAAGGCCGTCCTCGCTCAGAAGAGCGATGGCCTCTCGTCCGATGTACTGCGTCCAAGAGTCGCAGGTCTCAGGGCACGAAGCTGGCGCCCTTCGCGAACCGGGCGACCGCGCGGTCGGCGGTGGCGCGGTAGGCGACGAGGTCGTGGAAGCTCGGCTCGAGCATGGTGAAGTCGCCGCTTTCTTCGCGGCGGAAGTGCGGCTGTCGGATTCGCACGTAGAAGCGGGTGTCGCCGCTCTCGGTGACGGATTGCTGTGGCTCCGAGGCGATGAAACCTGACAGGGAGTGTTGGGTGAGAAGTGCCATGGGACTTGACCTCCTGTGATCGGGCGGATCCTCGTGATTTGCGCTCACTACGAGGTGCGCCGCACACACCTGTTGCGCGATTGGACCCTGCAAGGCGTTCCTGCGCCGTATCCGCATAAATCGTTTGACAAAGCAAAGAGAAATCAAGTCACTCCGCTTGGCTGACCGGGTGATCCGCGGGCTTGTCGTGAGTCGGCGCGCGCATCAGCGGTCCGCTGTCTGCTCGGTTCGCGGGTAGCCCCTGAGCACTGGGGCGTGCGTTCCACCTTCAGCGCCTTGCGACGAAAAACTGGAGGGGCTGCGCGGAGCATGATCGCGACGCGGCGGCTCGAGCGCTGCGATGAGCGCATTCTTGGCGCGTGCTTCTCTCATCGCGCGCTGGGACTGGCTTTCAGAGGCTGCTGAGGCGGTACGCGGATCTGCTTTGCCGCCAATCCGTCATGGGAGAAACCATAGAAACTCTTGACATTATCGGTTCAAAAAAGTGTAACTTTGTTACAGGCTCGGGATGGCCCCGAGACTGCAACCCGAGGGGAGGAGGGCGCCCATGACACCCAAGAAGGACTACAGGCATGCTCCTGATCGTGGCGTCTCGACCGATGCTAGGCGTGAGCTCATCGGACCAACCACTCCGGCTCCGTCAGATGTGGTCGCGAGGCTCCGGGCGATGTTGCCTGGCCTGACCCCGGCGGAGGGCCGGATCGGGCGGGTCCTGCTGTCTGACACCACGGCGGCGTCGGCTCTGACAGTCAACGAGCTCGCCGAATGCGCGTCGACGAGCACCGCGAGCGTGGTCCGCACCGCTCGGCGTCTCGGTTTTGACGGATACCCGCAGCTCCGGCTCGCGCTGGCTGCGCAGGGTGGTGCGAACCACGACGGTGGTGTCCCGGTGGGCGCCGACATCGCCGACGGCGACCGGATCGGCGTGGTGTTGACCAAGCTGGCCGCGTTCGAGTCTGAACAGCTCCGCGCCACCGCCGAACTCGTCGATCCCGTCGCCCTGGAGAAAGTGATCAATTTGATCCGGGCCGCTCGCCGGATCGACGTGTATGGCATCGGCGCGTCTGGCCTGGTCGCGGAGGATCTAACTGCGAAATTGAACCGGGTCGGACTGGTCGCCCGGGCGTACACCGAACACGACGCGGCGATGGTCAGCGCTTCGCTGCTCGGCCCCGCCGACCTGGCCATCGGCGTTTCCCACTCGGGAGAGAACCCCGGCACCGTCGCGCCACTGCAATCGGCCCGGTCGACCGGCGCCGGCACGGTGGCCATCACTGGCGCCGCCCGCTCCCGATTGGCGGCCCACGGCGAACACGTCTTGGTCACCGCGGGTCGAGAGTTTGGCTTCCGTTCCGCAGCGATGGCCAGCCGCACTGGGCAGCTCCTGCTCGTCGACGCCATCTTTGTCGGCGTCGCACAAACGCTACCCGGTGCCCGAGCCGCGCTGGAACGCACCTACGCCGCCGTCACCTCTCATCCGGGACGAAACAAACAACCATGAATAGCTTCAACAACACCAGGAACAGGGACAACACCATGGCACTCGCCACATTGGGCACCGAGACCGCAAATGACCACACCACTGACTTGGACACGATGTCCGTCGCGGACCTGCTCACCGTGATGAACCAAGAGGACCGCACAGTCCCGGTTGCGGTGGCGGCGGCACTACCGGCGATCGAGAACGCAGTAAATGCGATTGTGGGCGCCCGCCGCCGCGGCGGACGGCTGATCTACCTAGGTGCCGGCACCAGCGGCCGACTCGGGGTGCTGGACGCCGTCGAATGCCCACCGACGTTCGGTACCGACCCCGGGGAAGTCCTCGGGCTTATCGCCGGCGGGGAGCGTGCGTTCCTCCAGGCCGTCGAAGGTGCCGAAGATGATCCCGACCTCGCGGTGAACGACCTGCGGGCAGTCGGACTCACCGTCGCTGACGTGGTCGTCGGCATCGCCGCCAGCGGCCGAACCCCCTATGTCATCGGCGGTCTGGACCATGCCCGAAGCGTTGGGGCGGCCACCGTCTCCGTCGCCTGCAATCTCGGCGCGGAGATCAGCAGACACGCCGATGTCGCCATCGAGGTCGACACCGGACCCGAGGTCCTGACCGGCTCTACCCGGCTGAAGGCAGGCTCGGCGCAAAAGCTGGTGTGCAACATGCTCTCCACCGCCAGCATGATCCGCACCGGAAAAGTCTTCCACAACCTGATGGTCGACGTCCAACCCACGAACGCCAAATTGGTCGACCGGGCCCGCCGCATCGTCAGCGACGCCACCGGGGCGGATCCGGATACCGCCGCCGCTGCAATCGATCAGGCCGGCGGACATGCCAAGACCGCCGTGGTCATGCTGCTCACCGACAGTGATTTCCCCACGGCCACCGCTCGCCTCGAACAGGCTCTCGGCGACGTCCGCACCGCCATCACGTCACCCTGAGCGAACCGTAACCCACTGCCGCGGGTCGCATCGTGTGTCACGGGCGTGCATCGCTGACGACCATAACAACTCTCGATTCGTCTGCAGTTCCCCGCACGTCATACTCCAGGAGACACCGCCATGCCCGAAAACATCCTCAGCCCCCTGCGCGGCACCGTGGTTTCGCTCGGCGATGTTCCCGACCCCGTGTTCGCCCAGGAAATCGTCGGCGGGGGAGTGGCTTCAACCCTCCCCGGAAATCGGCCCCGTGACGGCTCGTGCGCCGGTAAGTGGCACCCTCGTCCGGGTCCAGCCGCACGCCTTCGTCATCCAGTCCACGTCGGGGACCGGGATCCTGGTCCACCATGGCATCGACACGGTTCACATGAATGGCGAGGGCTTCGAGGTGTTGGCCACCGAAGGGTCCACCGTTCGCGGGCGGTGTGGCGTTGGACCTGCTTCTGCTTATAGCGCTGTGGCCGCAGTGGGGCAGGGATCCACCAGTGCGATGGATGGAGCGAGGATAGGCCATCTTTCCAATGGCTGAGGATGTGCTCGGCAACCCGGGTGACCAGTTCAGAATCAAGCGCCGCCAATTCCAAACCGGACACCCATCGAGTAATACTCACGCGGGGCCGGTCTGCTAGCGCACGATGTTCGTGCGGCGGGTGCTGCCGGTCCGGCGGAATTCATGCTGTTCTGCATCTTGTTCTTCGCCTGCTCGGCCTGTTCTTTCACGCTGGGAGCGTTCTTGGCCTGTTCTTTCATCTTCGGGGCTTCTTCCTCGGCTTGACGAGGTAGGACTCCCAGCGGGCCTGTATGGGCTTGATCAGGCCGCCGAGGGCGCCCTGGATGAGGGTCTTCATGCCCGCGGCAACGGCCGCGGCGATGACGATGATCTTCGGCAGAAAGCGATGATCCCGGCGAGCAGATCACTAACCGGGTTGGGTCCGAATACTCCGAATGCAAACTGTAAAGCGAACAACACCAGCATGTACTACAGAATCTTTGCGATGATGTCCGACGCGTCCATGGACGAGCTGGTCAAGGCCTTTTTCACACCGCCGCGCTCCATAACGCGGTCAAAGTCCACCTTTCCGGGCAGCTTCGCCAGTGCCTTGGAGATCAGCTTCGCCACGATCAAGCCGACGATCACAATGACCAGGAACAACAGAAGCTTCGGGACAAAAGTCGAGAGTAGCCAGCCCAACTGCAAGGGCGCTGGTGAATTCGTTTTGCATGTCAACCTCCAGAGTTGGGTCGCGCCGATTGGTCGGCAGGGTCACTTCGTGTGTCGCGCCTGTCCTAAGTGAAGGGGCGCGTTACGATGCGAACCGAGCGCAAGAGTGCCACACCTCAAAGACGCAGCTACCGGCCGTTTCGTCACCCTCGGCGGAAAATGGCCGTACTTCTAGCCGATGCTGGCAACCGTCACAGAGATGGTGTTGATGGGGGCAAGCGCCAAAATGGCGGGATTCGCGGCGATCGTGTCACGCACACGTCGGCACACTCCGGTGGATGACGCTGCGTCGGCGACGCCGATTCTCGCGGTCACGCTCAGGCTGGCCTTTCCCGTCGTCACGGCAACTAGTTTCGGTGCCTTTTCCCGCTGCGTAAGGGCATCGACAACAGACCCGACAATCGTGACGACGATCGGCGTGGTCGGGTACAAGGCTGTCACCCCCGCGACAGACCTTACGATAACTTCGAGATTCCCTGCGAGCTCGGCGGCATCCGTCATGGTGTTGCTTCTTCTTCGCCGTGCTCTGGCTTAGTGAGGTAGATGTCGCGAATGATCATGTCGATGCCCGCGATGGCGAGCTCGGTGTGGGTGCGTAGCGCGCCGACGAGCGTGTCTCGCAACTTGTCGGCAAGGGGGGGAATGTTCTCACCCTTGCAGGCCCTGGCATCGACCGTGACCGTGATCGGAGCTCCCAGCACAGTGAGCTCCCCGTCGAGCCGGCATCGACCCACGATGAGGTTGTCGACGGTATCGCCTGCCGCGCGAACGAGTCCGCGGACAGCTCCCTCGGTGACGAAGAGTTGCGCGTTCGGCGACGGGTGCGAGATGGGGATGTCGCGCCCGGACCGGACGTCGAGCACGATCCTGTCCGGGATGGCGGTGACCCAGTTGTCGTCTCGGGCCGGTTGCTCTTCTGCCTCATCCCGGAGCAGCGTGCTCATTGCGCCGCGCAGGCGCTCAAGGGAGGCCATCGCCATCTGGCACGCAGCCGATGTGTCGATCGACGGGTCGGTGGGCATCTTGCCTCGGTCGAGGTAGTCGCTGAGTTCGTCAATGGTGTGGCCATCAAGGAGGTCAGGTTCGTCATTTGACTCGTACCAGGCCGGGGGTGAGGCGGGCGTTTCCGAGTCGTCACCGCCAGGCCTCCATCTCGCGAATCAAAGTTTCGCGGGCGCTAGCAAGCAGCCCGCGAACGGTAGAAAGGGGTAAGTCGAGTTCCTCAGCGATCTCCGAATAACGGTAGTCCCCAAACTCTCTAGGTCCCAGCGTTGTCGTTGATCCTCCGGAAGGGCGGACAAGACTTGGGAGAGTGCCTCGTTACACGAACGCGCCTCCACTATCTGCGTCGGTGAATGGTCCTCCGATGCGGGCACGCCGACGTCGTCGAGGTTGGAGTTCTGCCGCCGCGCGCGGATTCGATCAATGCTCTTGTGGCTGGCGATGCGCATCAGCCAACTTCTTACCAGCGCAGAATCTTTCAAGGTCGATAGCTTCGCCCATGCCGTGATGAACGTGTCCTGTACGACATCGCCTTCATCGTGGCTGCAGCCCAGGTTGCGGGTCGCGTGCGCGCGTACCTACGGGCCGTGCCGTCGCACAATCACTTCGAATGCTCGAACGTCTCCGTCAACAGCGCGGTCCACCAAGGTGCGGTCGTCGGCGTGGGCCAGCAGTGCCCTGCTCTTGCTATCTGAAATGTTTGCCCCTCGATTCGCTGGGAACTGTAGCACCGGGTGTGACGAACGCGTCGTGGCATGCGTCTACATATTAAGCATTGCAATACGTCCCTTTCAGGGGACACGAACAAGGAGCCTCCCATGGCAGATCTCACCAGACCTACTCTTTCCACCGCACCGAACTCCGCCTCGGCGGCCCCCGGCCGCGGCAAGACCGTGATCAACGACGCTGTGGTGGCAAAGATCGCCGGCATTGCAGCCCGTGAGGTCAGTGGTGTGCACGCTCTTGGCGGCGGAGCCGCCCGGGCGCTCGGTGCCATCCGCGATGCCCTGAACACCTCGGACGTGAGCCAGGGCATCAACGTGGAGGTCGGAGAAACTCAGGTCGCGGCCGACGTCACCATTGTCGCGGAGTACCCCATGGCCCTGCAGGATGTGGCCGAGCGGGTGCGGTCTGCCGTGATCCGTGTGATCGAAGATCTGGTTGGAATGGAGGTCACCGAGGTGAACGTGAACATCAACGACGTGTACCTGCCGACCGACGACAAGGACGAGAAGTCCGAGGCTCGGGTTCAGTGAGCACCTTGGCGAAAACGGGGGCTGTGTTCGGAGCCGTGCTTGCTCTGACGTGGCTGGTCCTTGGCTTTTGGCCATGCGTGTTCGTGGCCGCGGCCATGGCGGTCGGCGCGATCGTCGGGCGGATTATGGACGGAAAGCTGAGCGTTGCGAACCTGGTTGACGCATTCCGGGGCAAGCGGTCGTCGTCATGACAACCCTCAGTTCCGAAACAGCGGCCCGTCATACGCTATCGCCGACGGTGCTCAAAAACGGCCGGACCACCGTCTCGACTCGTGCTTTGAATCGGTTAGTGTGTGCGGTCGCGGCGGACGCTCTGGGCGTTGACCCCTCGGCGGTCGGTGCCGAGATCACCGATGATCAGGGCAACCTCGCCCTCACAGTCAGCGCCCCCATCCGGGTCGTTGCGCTCACCCGTGTGCACCGGGATCCCTCCGTCGTGACTCGCATCGGGGGCACGATTCTGGAGCGGGCCGAGCACGCCAGGCAGCACATTCATTACCGGGTGGGCGAGTTGACCGGTTCTACCCTGTCCCGGGTGACCGTGCGGCTCACCGGTGCCGACATTCGACCAGAGGGCCGCGTGCGATGACTAAGTATCGTTCCACCTACCAACGGATCAGCCGTCGCGAGCTTTACTCGCCGCGTTCGGTTGCAGCGATCACTCTCGCGATCCTGGCCATCGCCGCCTGCCTCTGGCTCATGATCGAGATCGTGTTGAACCTGCTCGGCCGGCCGGGGCTCCTCGCGACCCCCGCGGGTATGGCGGGCGCGGTCGCAGGCGTTTCCTCTGCACCGCCCGTGTTCGTGGGCGGGCTCGGCCTCACCGGCGCCCTCATCGGGCTGCTTCTCCTTGTCGTGGCTGTCACTCCTGGCCGGCGATCTCGCCATCTGCTCGAGACCGAACGGGCCGCGACCATCGTCGACAACGAGGTGATCGCATCCGCGTTGGCTCGTGAAGCGGCCCGCGTCGCTGGGTTGGCCCCAGACAACGCGCGGGTCACCGTGACCCCCCGTAGCGCCACCGTGCACCTCACTCCTACCTCTGGAACGGCGATCGATCAGCAGGCGGTGCTCACGGCCGTGCGCGAACAGATTGAGGCTTTTGGATTGCTGCGTTCCCTACACGCGAAGGTCGTTGTTGTCTCCATGGGGAGGGTGGGCGGATGAACTCCACCAATCGCATCCTCAACCGCATCTTTGTTTTCCTGGTCGGACTCCTCGTCTTGACCGGTGGCGCGACCCTGGCCCTGGTGGCACTTGTTCCGCTCGTCCGCGACAGCTGGACGAACGCAACTCGTGTTGGCATCGATAGGGCAACCCGGTGGCTTCAGGCCACCCCCTTTCCCGAATCCTTGATCCCGGTCAGCGGCAGCTGGTTATGGCTCATCGTCCTCGCCGCTGGAGTGCTGCTCATCGCGGTGCTGGTCACCTTCAGCCTGCGTCAAGGCCACGGGCACACCGGCCGGATCGTCTCACTAAACGGAAAAACCAGCAGTGGCGCGGTTGTCATCGAGTCGAGAGTGGCCGAGCACGCCATCCAAGATGCTCTCACAAACCGACCGGAACTTGTTGCCTCCCACGTCTCCACCTACCGCGTCAAGAACCAGTCAGCACTGAAGGTGGCCATCACCTGCCGCCGAGGAATCTCACCTCGGGAAGCCAGCCGGATTGTCAACGAGGTGCTCTTTTCCTTCGATAATCTCCTCGGCCTACAGCTCCCCGCCCTCGTGCAGATTAGCGGTGGCTTCCGCGCGCGAACGACCAATGCCGCCCGCATCCGCTGATGACTCACCGGCTCACAGAAGTCATCTGACGGCGGTCAGCCGTGCTCCCTCAACCGGCAACATCCACCGATTTTCGATAGGGAGTCACGCCTTGACGAACCAAAACGACAGCCCAAGGACGAAATACATCACCGGCGGCAACCCCAAGCAGGAACAGAGTCAACCCGGCCTGACCGAGGCGACTAAGCCCCGCCCGGATCGTGGCGAAGACACCTACCATGGCGCCGGAAAACTTGTCGGGAGGCGGGCACTCATCACAGGCGGCGACTCAGGCATCGGCCGGGCCGTGGCCATCGCCTACGCCAAAGATGGTGCCGATATTGCGATCTCCTACCTGCCTGACGAACAGACGGATGCCGAATTCACGGCAGAGCAGATCCGGGCCGCCGGCCGCACGGTCCTGCTCATCCCGGGCGACATCCGCGAGGAAACCCACTGCGTCAACCTCGTAAAGGATACCGTGGCAACCCTCGGCGGCTTGGATATCCTGGTGCTCAACGCCGCCTACCAAAAAAACCGGAACGGTCCAGAAAACCTGTCAACGGCAGAATTCGACCGGGTCTTCAAAACCAATCTTTATGCGACTCTGTGGATCGCGCGCACCGCCATCCCGCACCTCTGGCCGGGAGCATCGATCATCTCCACGTCATCAATCCCGGCATCGAGCCCCGCACAGGTGTTGATCGACTATGCCATGACCAAAGCCGCACTCGTAGCGTTCACACGGGCGCTCGCCCAAGAATTAGGCCCAGCCGGGGTTCGGGTCAACGCAGTCGCGCCCGGGCCAGTCTGGACGCCGCTTATCCCCGTAACTTCATGGCCAGACAAGCTGTCCACTCTCGGTCGGGAAACCCCACTGGGCCAGGCAGGACAAACAGCCGAACTCGCCGCCGCCTACGTTTTCCTAGCCTCACCCGAAGCGTCCTACATTTCAGGCTCCGTAGTGCCCATAACGCGCAGCCGCAGTTTCTAAGAGTCGAGCGAAAACTCGGACCCTGTGGCGCACGCGCTACACGCAAGTCTACGAAAGAGCCCAGCCGTATTCCTGCTTCTAACGAGGATCGCGGCAATTGTGCGGATAGCCAAGTCAGCGAGATTGATTCAGCGGACACGGGATTACGCGGTTTTTTTTGAGGCTCCTGACTCTTCCGTGGGTCGGCTCCGGCCGGCTATTGTCGCTCCGAACACTTCGGCCACCGCCGTCCTCGCGACAGTTACGGTCGCACAGGCGTTACCCGCCACATACGGCGCACCCGTGTGGTTTCGACAGGGTCGTGGCCTGCCTGACTCCGTTACTGAGGGACTACAACTTACGGTTTCAAAATAACTACATCAACTGCAAAATGATCCACTCGTTTAAGTGCATCAGAGCCACACCTGATCTCCCCGGTGACCAGTGCGCAGCAGCGCAGCAGAGATTTCAGCCTGGGGATTGTCGAAACCTGCCGTCAACAACGCAGACGAGTGGTGAAAATAATTACCTCTTGACTCCTAAGTCTGTGAAAGCTATTTTCATATTACGACATAATTTTGTAGCCCGGGTTCTCCATCCCGCTAGGAGCCCCGTGCAACCCCGCACTTTGCTCGAAAGGACATCAGTCATGGCCGACTCACGAGTCATCGCAGACCAGTTGCTCATTGGTCTGGGCGGCGCCGAGAACATCATCGACGTCGAGAAATGTATGACCCGATTGCGTGTCGGCGTCCGTGACCAGGATCGAGTCGATGTCGCCGCACTGCGTGCGATCGCCGGGGTGCTCGCCGCGCTGCCCGGCGATAACTGCCAGATCGTGCTAGGCCCGGGTCTGGTCGACCGGGTGGCCATCGACGTGGAGTCGGCCCTCAGCGCCGCCCGCGCGGAAGGGTCGGCTGCCTCCTCGGCCGCTCAGCTGGCCGACAAAGGTGCGGCCATCCGGCAACAGAACAAGCAGCGCAACAATACCCCGGTCAAAAACGCTCTGAGGCGCATCTCCAACATCTTCGTCCCACTGATCCCCGCGCTGATCGCCTGCGGACTCATCGCCGGCATCAACGGAATCCTGACCAACCTGGCCACAAGCGGCCAGGTTCCGTGGTTGGCCACCCTGTCTCCGATCTTCAGCGTCATGTCCAGCGGGTTCTTCGCCCTACTCGCCGTGTTCGTTGCGATGAACGCTGCCAAAGAGTTTGGCGGCACACCCATCATCGGCGGCGTTATCGGGGGAATCATTGTGGCTCCTGGAGTCGCAAACATCGTCGTCTGGGGTCAGCAACTGGCCCCCGGCCAGGGAGGGGTTCTCGGCGCCATGGCCGCCGCCATCCTGGGCGCCTACGTCGAGCGGTGGGCCCGCAGATGGGCGCCCGACGTGCTCGCCTTGTTCATCGTGCCCACGTCGACCGTGCTGATCGCCGGCCTCGCCGCCCTGTTCCTCCTGATGCCGGCCGCCGGCTGGGTGTCTATCCAGATCGGTATCGGCGCCACCTGGCTGCTGAGCACTGCGGGTGTCTTCGCTGGCTTCGTCCTCGGCGGGCTGTTCCTGCCGTTGGTGATGACCGGGTTGCACCAAACACTCACCCCAATCCACACCACCCTGATCGAACAGGTCGGTTACACCACCCTGCTGCCGGTCCTGGCCATGGGCGGCGCCGGCCAAATCGGTGCCGCCATCGCCGTGTTCTTCAGGCTCCGCCGCAACACCAGCATCGGACGTACCATCAAGAGTGCACTGCCCGCAGGATTCCTCGGCGTTGGCGAGCCACTCATCTACGGCGTCACCCTGCCGCTGGGCCGCCCCTTCATCACCGCTTGCATCGGCGGCGCATTCGGCGGCGCAGTAATCGGCCTATTCGATCAGCTCGGCTACACCGTCGGCGCGATCGCCATCGGCGCCAGTGACGTCTCGCTGTTCCCACTGCTCCAGGGCAGCCAGGGCTGGGGCGCCGCCGCACTCGGCTACGCTTGCGGCCTGATCGTCGCCTACACCGTGGGATTCTTCGCCACCTGGTTCTTCGGGTTCACCCGCGACCAGCTGGTACGCCTGAACACCGACGACACTATCGACGCAGGATTGGTGCCCGCCGACGACGTCCCAGAGGGGACGGACGACCCCGCCGATCAGATCCCCACCCTGGCCGGCTCCCACCACCGCTCCTGAAATCTCAGCTCTCGCGTACTTCGAACACCGCCCCCGACGTACTCTCAGGGGCAGGCGTTGTGTTGCCGCCCACCGCTATCTCCCAGGGTGGTACGAGAACCGAGTGAGATTGCGGGTGTCGCAGGCGCGAAAGCGAATTCCGCGGCCGAGCGATTCATAGGCGGTCTGACTTGTCGCGACCAGGCTCACCAGGTATCCGCACTCGGCGATGTGCCGCGAGTCGGGTGCACAGTTAGCTCTCGCTCCCATCACCTCGAGCACCTGCCGGCGGATCTGCCCTGCGGAATAGGCCACGGCGCCGTGTGCGTCGGGGACCGCACAGCCCGTGATGATCACCAGCCTCACAGCACCAGTCTGGGCGGGCGCTATAAACAGCCCAAGGCGCCCACCAGACCTAGCACCACCCAAACACGCCACTGGTGGACCCGGCGGCGTAGCTTTGGCCGTGGTTAGTGGACACAGGGTTATCCGGCTTGAACGAAGACCTCATTCTGGTGAGGAGACTTACCCCAGGCGCGTGGACGAAGTGGGGATGCTCATTCCGTTATCCGATCAGTGGTGGGAAGCCAGGCGATCATTGTGGTGATCGCGCCGACCGCGGCCACGGCGATGCTCACTATGCGCCACGGCAGCGGCAGGATGGGGGAGCCGTGTTCGGAGACAACCGCCGCAAAAATTAGCAGCGCACTACCCACGCAGAAGGTGGCCGCGCACCACCACCGAGACCACCATGCTTTGCGCCATGCGCCAACGGACGCGATCGCCCACCCGACCACCCCGACCGCGAAGATGCTGTACAAGAAAATCCAGGGAACAATCGGGTCAGGGATCTTGCCAAACGGTTCGTAGAGCTCCTGGACGTGGGCGGCAATACTGTCACTACTCACTTGGTCGACAGCCATCAAGATGAGGGCCACTACCGTCCCAGCCAATCCCATACCAACACAGATCGACAACGCGACCTGCCGCGATGCCGTGCGTTCCGTCTTCATAACACCCCATTCGACAGTGACTATCAGTTGATTGTGACTATATAAAATTATGGCACTGCAAGTCAAATGCAAGTCACTAGTAGTATCATGGGGAGATGGCATTAGGATTGCGGGATCGCAAGCGACGCGCGGCGATGCGTCACATTCAACAGATAGCGTTGGACTTGTTCGACGAGCGTGGCTTCCAGCACGTAATAGTCGAGAACATTGCAGAAGCTGCCGAGGTTTCTCCTTCTACGGTCTACCGATACTTCGGCACCAAGGAAGGGATCGTCCTTGCCGATGACTTCGACACCCTGAGCGAAGCCGAACTTGCTGCTGTCATCGACAACACTGACCTACTCGGCACGGTGCGCGCCATCGTGGCTCGGTTTGAGCCATCACCTGATCAGCACATCCCGGAGGGGAGCCTTGCGCGTCGACGCATCCGTTACTTCTTCGACGAACCATCCGTCCGCAGGTCTTCCTACGAGATGCTGGCCAACGCAGTCGATCGGATCGCTCCAATCCTCGCCGCATCCGGTGGACTCACCACCTCGGAAGCCCATATCAAGTCGTCTGCCTTAGTCTTCGGCTACTTCTCCGCACTTGAACAATGGCACCGCAACCCGGCAGGCCGCTCAATCTCGAGTGCACTCGGTGACGCACTCGGAGTCCTAAGCCGCCTATAACGACGCGAGACGCGGTGCCCGCGAACGCGGGTCCCTACGGTTGTGCTGGCGTAGCCGCCATCATTTAGAGCGATATCACTTTACAATCTCTGTGCCGCGAAGCAGCTCCACCGGGAAATGGCTCCGACGGCTGCGCCGCTATTTCGTCGCGTTCCGAAAGGGCATGAGCTTGGTTGTGCAAGGTGCTGTCTCCGTGCCGGGGCCGGGGACAGGGAAGCTCAGCGTGGAAGCGGGGCCACTGTCACGCCGGAGCTTGGACTGAGACTATTCCTAGGTGACCTCATCCCAACGGGGGCTTGAATACCCAGCGGGGTGGGGGAAAAGTGAGCTCATGAGGCGAATCTCCTCCAGCGGGGCATCTTTCCTCACCGCTGATGCCCTCTCCGGCGCACTTTTCCACCTCGTCACCGCCCTCGGCATTAGTCAGACAACCGAATCACTCAACCTGCCCACGGTCAATATCACCGGGAAACGATCTTCGTGAAACTAATCGTGGGGCCCATGAGCGAGCTGATCAGCGTCCCCGAGATCTCCCTCTGGGACGAACCGGACATCAGCGAAGTTCTCGCATTCTTCCAAGGCCGCATTCCTGAAGACCTGACCAAGACTGTCTCCGCGAATGGAATCACCTACGCGACCTCGCCCAGGTGCTGCCACCGGTTCTCCGGGCTCAGCAGTCCCGCGCCCACCAGATCGAGCGCGGAACGGTGATCGGCCCGGTTCGTGCTGGCTCGCGGATACCGCGGCCACAACCGCTCACCCGGCGTGCTCGCCCCAAACAACGGCCGGCTCGATACATGCGGGCGCCGCGGCCGAGATCTGGGCGTTGACATCATGTTGGTCAGTGCGGCTTGCCACCACGCCCACACCTCCCGCTCGATCCGATACCGCTCCGCCCGAGCCAACAGGGTTCCCAGCACGTTGAGCTGCAGGGCCGCCTGGTTCCGAAGATATCGGGTGCATCAACATGCGACGAACCTTCCGCGCATCACGGGGGCCCTGTCGAAGTACACGAATCTGTTGGAAGAGCCTCCTGATCATGCCAGTGGCCGCTCTCGCGGCGGTTTGGCCACCAAGATTCATCAGCTTTGCGACGGAAAAATGCGCCCGCTTGTGGTTCTTCTGGGCACCGGGCAGGGATTCGCCAATGCTCACGGAGATTATGGCTTCGCTCAGCGTCGACCGGATCGGCCCGGGACGGGCCCGCACTCGACCCGACCGGGTGCTGGCAGACAAGGCCTACTCGGCCAAAGCGCACCGGGCCATGCTGCGAAAACGCAATATCCAGGTCGTCATTTCGGAACGCTACGACCAGATTCGTAGCGCGGGGTCGATTGATTGAATCGGAACGATTGTGATGATTGTGTCGCGGGTTCAATTCCCGCTCCCGCTCCCAGAACGTATGACGAAGGCCCTGCCTCAGGCGGGGCCTTCGTCGTTTCCCGACGCGCGTAGCAGTCGCACGTGGCAGTCGCTCGATTCAGTCGCACGGGTCACGCGCGGCTGCGGGTCACGAGCGAATCCGCGAACGCCGAAACCAGCAGCACCACGGAGCCGGCACCCAGGCTGAACCCGGCCGTCACCGTGCTGATGACCCCCGGGTCCGCCGGTGCGGGTGTCGTGAGGTAGACCAGGGACATCACCCCGGCGGCCCCGCCGACCAGGGCCAGCAGGCTCTGCCGCACCAGCCCGGTGAGCAGCCGCCGGTCGTTCTGGTCCGCGAGCAGCCGCACATTGACGTTGAGGTTGCCCATCTCGAGGGCCTGCCCGATCTGGTCGAAACGCCGGGGGAGCCGGCGCACGCTGGGCAGCAGAGCCAGAAGCTCGGTGGTCAGGAGTTCGCGCACGTTGGCCGGCGCCATCTGGTCGCGGATCTGTACGCTCGCCAGCCTGCGGGACTCCTCGAGCAGGTCGAACTCCGGCATGCTGGAGCGCAGGGTGCCCTCGAGCACCGCGAACGCCCGCGCCGCCGCTACGAACTCGGCGGGGATTCCCACGCCGTACCGGGTGAGGATAGCCACCAGGACATCCACGGTCAGCACGCTGACCCGCGCGCCGGGCCCCAACTCGAACGTGATGAACGCGCTCAGCTCGCGGCGGAACGCCTTCTCGTCCGCACCGTCCCGCAGCGGGGCGACTTTGAGGAGCCCGTCGGCGATGAGCTGGGTGTCGGACTGGAGGAAAGCGATCAGCAGCTCCTGGATCGTCTCCCGCAGCTGCAGGTCGAGCCGGCCCACCGATCCGAAGTCGACTAGCGCGGGGGTGCCGTCGGCAAGCAGCATGATGTTGCCGGGGTGCAGGTCGGCGTGGAAGACGCCGTCGAAGACGATCTGGCGCACGAAGGCGCTGAGCACGGTGCGCATGGCGGCGCCGAGCTCGGCCCGAGGCGCGTCGGACGTCTCGTTCAGGTCGCTGAACGTGTCGCCGACCAGGTACTCCATCACCAGCACGCGATCGCTGGACAGAGACTCGAACAGCTCGGGGAAACGCAGGTCGCCGGCCCGCGGGCCGCGCAGCTGGAGGGCGCGCATGGCCGAGAGGTTCAGCGCCTCCAGCCGGAAGTCCAGTTGGCGCACGAGGTCGGCCGCATAGTCCTCGGCGACCGCCTTGATGCCCAGAGTTCTGGCCTGCGGAGACGTCAGGCTCATCAGGTTCGTCACCCGCACGGCGATGGCGACGTCGCGCCGCAGCTCCGGCACGATCCCGGGCCGCTGCACCTTGACGGCCACCACAGTGCCGTTCATCAGGGTCGCCCGGTGCACCTGGCCGATGGAGGCCGCGGCGATGGGGTCGGGATCGAAGCTGGCGAAGACGCCGGCGAGGGGTCCGCCGAACTCCTCCTCCAGCATCCGTTCGACCTCGCCCCAGGGGGCAGGCTTCACGCTCTGCTGAAGCGTCGCGAGGGCCCGGGCGAATTCCGGGGGGAGGAAGTCGGATCGGGTGGAGAGCAGCTGGCCCATCTTGACGAAGGCTCCACCGGCCTCCTCCAGCGCGGCCCGCAGACCCTCGGCCTGCACGGCGCGAACGGCTGCCCCGCTCGGGTTGGTCGTGAAGTCGAGCCGCCGCACCGGCAGCAGTCCATTCTTCCGGGCGATACGCACGAGTTCGGCGAAGCGGCGGCCGCGCTGCAGGAAGGGCCGCGGGGGAGCCGGGCGGCTCCGCTCGGTGGCCAGAGTCAGTTTCGGAAGGGTGATGCCGCGTGCGCCGGCCACTGTTTCAGCTCTCTTGTCGCGCGCCGGCCGGAGTGGCGGGCGATCAGGACTTCAGCATGCCCGGTCAGGATGGGAGACGGGTGCGAACCGGGTGGCACGAGGGGGCACGGACAGATCTCGGCAGGGCTCGTCCGGTCGCCCTCGGTGCCGTGAGCCGCACCGCCGCGGGAGTACTCTGGCGACGTGAAAACCTACACCGCCGCCCAGATGCGCGAGGCCGAGACTCCCTTCCTGGCCGAGGGCGTGCCGCTGATGGAGCGGGCATCGGCCGCGCTCGCCGCGGAGACGGCGGCCCTGCTCGAGGAGCTGCTCACGGAAAGCGGGGGAGTGCCGGACGCGCGGGTGCTGGTGCTGGCCGGTGCGGGGAACAACGGCGGCGACGCCCTGCACGCGGCCGCGCTGCTGGCCGCGCAGGGTGCCTTGGTGACCATCGTGCCCACGTCGGCACAGCTCCACGACGGCGGCCTCAGCGCTGCCCTGGCGGCCGGGGCGGCGCTGCTGCCCCTGGCTGAAACGGATGCCGCTCTCGCCCGGGTGGCGCGGGCATCCGCCGTGATCCTCGACGGCATCCTCGGCACCGGCACGAGCACCAGCCCGGCGCTCCGCGGGCGGGCTCGTGAGGTGGTGGCGGCCATCCTTCCCGCGCTGCACGACCCCGGTGCGCCCCTCGTGGTGGCGGTGGACCTGCCCAGCGGGATCGGCGTCGACGACGGCGCCGTGCCGGACCCCACCGTGCTGCCCGCGCACCTGACGGTGACGTTCGGAGGCTGCAAACCAGGTCTGCTGCGGGAACCCGCGGCGAGCCTGGCCGGACGAATCGTCGTGGCCGACATCGGCATCGGCGACGAGCTCGAACGGATCGCGGCCCGGGATCGCGGGTAAGTTCTTTCTCTGCTGTTTCCACGGTCGGCGCCGTTGCGTATCCGCACCCGGAGCATCAATGGACGGTAGTCATTTCCTCCCGCCCAAAGGCACTGAGGGGGGCCGATACCGTGATCACAGTTCCGCCCGCAGGGTTCGTCGCCGTCTTCGGTATGCTCCAGACCCCTGCCGGGCCGTGGCTGTTCCTGCTGGTCCCCATCTGGTTGGTGTGGGAGATCCCCGCGATGGTCAGGCATCAGCAGTTCACGTTCGATGTGCAGCGAGACAGGGAGCAGCTCGTCGACTGGTGAGGCGACGCATCCGTCGCCCGTCCCCGCTCTCGCGGGGTCGGGTGTCCGCTGGAAGACCTCGGCGACATTGACCATGCCGGTGAGTCGGACATCCTCTCAACGCGGCGGTCATTCCGTGCGGGAGCCGGCCACCGCTCGCAGCTCGCCCAGCACCCGGCGCACCGACGCCCGCAGCAGCGTCTCGGGGCGGCTGAGAACGTCGATCTGGCGGCCGACCCGCAGGTCCTCGATCGGCAGCAGCACCAGGCCGGACCCTGGCGCCGGGGCCATCGTGTACCGGGGCAGCAGTGCGATCGCGGACCCCGAAGCGACCACGGAGGCCGCCACGAAGAACTCGTTGATGCGGTGCTCGATCCGTAGGGGGTGCCCGGCGCTCGCCGCGACGACATTCACCGCCTCCGCGAGCGGGAAGCCCGGGTGCCCGGCGATCCAGGGCTCGTCGGCGATGTCGGCGACCGACACCGACGACCGACCGGCCAGAGGATGTCCGACATGCAGCGCCACATCCAGCGGTTCGTAGAGCAGCGGGGTGACCGTGACCCGTTGCGGCCAGAGGGGATCGTGCGGCAGCCGGTGGGCGATGACGAGGTCATAGTCGGCGACCAGTGCCGGGAAATCCTGCCGTGCGACATCCTCGTCGCCGCACCGGATTGGCGTCCCGGTGGGTCCGGCCGGACTGGCCAATCGCGAGATCAGAGGCCCGAACCAGGCCAGCCCAGCGCTGTGGAACGCCGACAGGCTCACCGGCGCGGCCGGCTCTTCGTGGAAATGTGCCACCGACTGCTCGGCGGCGGCCATCGCGGTGGACACGCTGGCGGCGGCGGTAGCGAGAGCCGTGCCGGCGGGTGTCAGCACAAGCCTGCGCCCGCGTCGTTCGGTCAGCGCCACGCCCGTGCTGCGCTGCAGCGCGGACAGCTGCTGCGACACCGCCGACGACGAGACGAACAGCGCGCGGGCCACCGCGGCGACGCTGCCGCGCTCGCCGAGTTCCCGCAGGGTGAAGAGCTGATGCAAATCCATAAGCAAACACTAAAGTGTTGGTTCAGAATTGGTGATCTGGACTTAACGGATACCGCCCGGCAGCATTGGCCCATGACCTTCCTCCCGCGGCTCGGACGTTACCGCATCGACGCCGTCCTGCTGCTTGTCGCGCTGGTCTGGGGTGGCAGCTACCTCGCCGCCAAGGTGCTGACCGAGCAGGCGAGCGTGGGCGCCGTGCTCGCGCTGCGCTTTCTGGTGGCTGCGCTGGCGCTGCTGCTGATCTGGGCGTTGAGCCGGCCTCGGCGGCCGACCCGCGCCGAGCTGGCCGGGGGCGCGCTGCTCGGGCTCACCCAGGCGGCGATTCTCTGGTTGGAGACGGCCGGCGTGGCCGTGACCTCGGCCACCAACGCGGGCCTGATCATCAGCTTGACGATCATCCTCACCCCGATCCTCGAGTCGGTCGCGGCGCGCAACTGGCTACCGCGTTCGTTCTTCGTGGCTGCGGTGCTCGCGGTCGTCGGGGTAGCGCTGCTCGTTTCCGGCAACGGTTTTCGCGCCCCGAACCCTGGCGACCTGCTCATGCTCGCCGCAGCGCTTGTGCGCGCCCTGCACGTCACCATGGTCGGCCGGGTGACCCGCGCCGACGGCGCCGGCCGCCGGCCCGGGACGCTCACGATCACGCTGGTGCAGGCCGCCGTGGGTGCCCTGGTGTTCACCGCAGCGGATGCGCCGGGAACACTTCGGGCGATCGGCGCCTTCGGTCCGGCCGCCTGGCTCGGGGTGCTCTACCTCGGTCTGGCCTGCAGCGTGTTCGCGTTCCTGGCCCAGACCTGGGCGATCCGGCACACCTCGGCGGCGCGGGCCAGCCTGCTGATGGGCACCGAACCGGTCTGGGCGGTGGTCGTGGGGGTGAGCCTCGGCAGTGAGAACCTCGGCCTGGTGGCGGTGCTCGGGGCAGGCCTGATCATCGCGGGCACCTCGTGGGGACAGCGGGTGGAGCAGGGGCACCGACTACGGGCGGCGGCCGACGTGCTCGCGGTGCCGGCCCGGTCACATTCGTCGCCCGCGGCCATCGGCTGAAGCCGGGTTCGGCTGCAGCTCAGCGAGCGCGCGCGCTCGCCTGCACTAAATCCAGCCCGAACGAATTCGACGGAGATTTTGCCTGAGACGGTCTCAAACCCTCTGAAACAGCGCCTTGATGAGAAAATCTCCGTCGAATCGGTTCGACGCTACACACGGCGCTCCGTGATGAACGGCGTACACGCGCGGTGGGATTACGGGCGGAAGACGGCCTGGGCGACCACCAGGTCCTGCCAGGACATGCCGGAGCTCGTGAAGACGCGGGGACGCGACTGGTCGACGGCGACCGTGCCGGTCAGGATGTCCCGCATCGGCACCAGGGAATCGGCCTGGATCACGCCCTCCCGGAGCGGGATCAGCACGTCGCCGCCCTCCCGCAGCGCGACCTGGCTGTCTTCGACGACGACCTGCGCGCGTCCGATCAGCTCGCTGGAAAGCTCGCGGGCGTCGGGCTCGTGCGACCCGACCGCCACCGTGCAGGAGTTCCGCGGCACCAGGGACCCGTCGAACAGCGGGGTGCGGGCGGTGGTGGCGCAGACGATGAGCTGAGCGTCGGCCACGGCGCCGGGGGTGCCGGTCTGCGCGGGCAGCCCGCCCGCCCGCACCTGCTCGGCCAGTGCCTCGGCGCGGCCCGGGTGCCGGCCGACCACAGTGACCCGACCGACCCGGCGGATGGCGCGCATCGCCTCGACATGCCCGCGCGCCTGGGGTCCCGCGCCGAACACCACGAGGTGCTCCACCTCGGCGGGCGCGAGCAGGTCGGCGACGGCCGCCGACACCGCCGGGGTGCGCAGGGTCGTCAGTGCGATGCCGTCGAGCAGGGCGACCGGGCTGAGCGTGACAGCATCCATCAGCAGGTAGACGCCCTGGATGCGTGACCGGCCGAGCTGCGGGTTGCCCGGCGCGACGGTGGCGATCTTGACGCCCACGAACTCCGCGGACTGCGACGGCATGAGCAGCAGCTGGCCCCGGTCGAGGGGCAGGATGCTGCGGCTGAAATCAAGCGCCGGGTCGAGCCCAGCCCGCACGGCGACCTGCAGGGCGCGCGCCGCGGCGCCGACGCCGACGCGGGCGAAGATCTCGTCGGCGGAGATCCACGGGGTGGGTGCATCGGAAGCCATGCTCCGACTTTACGTGTCGGAGTGTGGGGGCAGGTCACCCCGATGATGTCCTGCCCCCGACGAGGGGTGCTTCGCTCCGGTCTCATACGGACCCTGCAATCAGGGACTAAGGACCGGTGTTCGGGGAGCCACCCTGCCTGTGTTCGAGCGTACGACGATGCCGCGCCCGGCGGAAGGGTCTGGACAAACGCGGCCGCATTTGGTTTCGCGGGCTGACTCGGGGTGACGCGGGGTGACACAGGCCGGCTCGGGCTAGCGCCCCGAACGAATTCGACGGAGATTTTGCCAGAGTTGCTCCTCAACGCGCCTAAAAAGCAGTTCTGCACGAGAATCTCCGTCGAATTGGTTCAATATCGATGAGGACTCACTCACCTAGGCTTGGTGCGACAGGGTTGTTGGCAGGGGCAAGGGAGAGTGCGAATGACTGAGCAGAGCCTGACTGAGCAGAACCTGACTGAGCAGAACCTGACTGAGCAGAGCCTGACTGAGCAGAGCCTGACTGAGCAGAGCCTGACTGAGCAGAGCCTGACTGAGCAGAGCCTGACTGAGCAGAGCCTGACTGAGCAGAACCGGGTGGTCGTGGTCGGCGACGCACTCATCGACGAGATGCTGAGCCCGGGGTCCCGCCTGGAGTTCCCCGGCGGCGCCGCCCTCAACGTGGCCGTCGGCCTGGCCGTGCTCGGTGTGCCGACCACCCTGATCGCCATGGTCGGCGATGACGCCGACGGTGCCCGGCTGCGCGAGTTCCTCGCCGCGCACGACGTGACGTTGGTCGCCACACCCGGGCCGTTTGGCAGCTCCCGCGCCACCTCCGACCGCACCGACGGCGAGCCCACCTACGCCTTCAATGAGGCCGCGCGGAAGCGCCGCATCGAGTTCGGCCCGGCCGAGCGCGCGGCCCTGGACAACGCCCGCCTCGTGGTCGTGAGCTGCTTCCCTTTCGATGACACGGCCCAGACGGATGCCTTCATCGCCGCGGTCGCGGAGCCGGAACGCCGCCTCGTGATCGACCCGAATCCGCGTTCGGGCATGCTCGCCGACGGCGACCTGTTCGTGGCGAACTTCGAACGAATCGCTGCCCGGAGCCTCCTCACGAAGGTGGGGGACGAGGACGCCGAGCTGCTCTACCGCAGCACCCTCGAAGAGTTGCGGGAGCGGCTGCTGGCCGCCGGCACGCAGACGGTGCTGGCCACGGCCGGGCGCGCGGGGGCATCCGTTGCCTGCGGCGCCGATCTGCGGGTCAGCGAGCCGATCGCCGTGCTTCCCGGCGCCGTCGTCGACACCATGGGCGCGGGCGACGCCACCCTCGCCGGGGCCGTGCAGACCATGCTGACAAGGGGGGTGCCCACGGATGCCGCGGGCTGGCAGGCCCTGCTGGCCGACGCCATGCTGATCGCGGCCGCCACCTGCCGCCGGGAGGGTGCCCTGCTGCGCGTACCCACCGCGGGTTAGGCGTCGCCGGCCGGTCTAGGCGGCGCCGGCCGGCTTGACCGCCCGCACAATGGCGCCGTGTATCCCGTCGGTCACCTCGTGGGTCAGGGTGACGCCCACCTGCTCGAAGCCCGCGGCGGCGAGCAGGGACTCGTACTCAGTGATCGAGAGCGCGCCGGCGATGCAGCCCACGTGGGAGCCGCGCTCGGCCCGCTGGGCGGGCGCAAGGTGGTTCTCGGCCACGACGTCGGACACTCCGACGCGGCCGCCGGGCCGTAGCACGCGAAACATCTCGCCGATCACGGCGGGTTTGTCCGTCGACAGGTTGATCACGCAGTTGGAGATGACGACGTCGACGCTGCCGGAGCCCAGTGGGATCTCCTCGATCGTGCCTTTCAGGAACTGGACGTTCTGCGCCTGGGCTGCGGCCGCATTGTGCCGGGCAAGGTCGAGCATCTCGTCGGTCATGTCGAGGCCGTAGGCGAACCCGGTGGGCCCGACCCGGCGGGCGGAGAGGAGCACGTCGATGCCTCCGCCCGAGCCGAGGTCGAGCACGGTTTCGCCGGCCTGCAGGTCTGCGACCGCCATGGGGTTGCCGCAGCCGAGACTCGCCAGCAGGGCCGCGCCCGGGAGGTCAGCGGTCGACGCGTCGTCGTAGAGCGCGGAGCCGAAAACCAGGCTCTCGTCGATGGCGGCCGGTTCGCAGCAGCCGGCGGCAGGCGTCTCGGTGAGCAGCGACCGACGCCCCTCATTCGTAACCGAGACGGCCACGCTCGCGTAGCGGGCCCGCACCTCTTCGCGCACCGGGTTACTATTCTCGCTCATGGTGTTCTCCCTCGACTGAGACCTACATACATTGATGACTATCGATGCAATCTACCGCCGAAAATCGATCGCCGTCAATCCGCGCGCGTGAGGGGACGCAAATCGACTCTCCCGGGCCGGATGCGGGCCCGACGCGGCAGCCTGGTCGCGGCGCGGGCGCCCCTTCCGGAAAGATCAGCCGACATCGACCGGCTCCAGGGTGGGCCGCTTGGGCGGGCGGCCGTCTCCGGAGGAGCGTCCGGTGAGCCGGCGTCCGATCCACGGCAGCACGAACTCGCGGTAATACGCCGTCGTGCTCTGCACCTGCTCGTCGGCCGCGGCGGGCGCATCCAGCCACTCCACCGGAACCGGCACCCCCAGCTCGGCCAGCACGTTTGTGGCCACCCGGGTGTGCCCGAGCGCGTTGAGGTGCAGTTTGTCGACCGACCAGAACCGCTTGTGCTCCAGCTCGGAGTCGGCCCAATTGTCGACGAGCGTGACGCCCGGCCGGTCGAAGGCGGCGCGCGCGGCATCCGCCAGCTGATCGCCACGCCGGCGCATCAGGTTGCCGAGCGGCAGGTGGTGCGAGGGATTGCCGCCACTGAGCACCAGCACGTGCACGCCCTGCGCCTCGGCCCGGTCGACGACCTTCCGCATCAGGTCGACCACATAGGGGATCTCGACCCGCGGCCGCATCACGTCGTTGCCGCCGCCGCAGATGCTGAGCAGGTCGGGGCCGAGCGCGAGCGCGGACTCCAGCTGCTCCGCCACGATCGGGCCGAGCAGCCGACCGCGCACGGCGAGGTTGGCGTAGGAGACGGGGTGGGCGGATGCCGCGGCGAGCCCGAGCGCGACCAGGTCGGCCCAGCCGCGCACCTGGCCGCCCGGCAGGTCGTCACCGACGCCTTCGGTGAAACTGTCGCCCATGGCCACAAAGCGATGGAACATCCGGACCCCCCGTCTCGGTACTGCGTGTGTGTCCCGGTTCCGGGCTCGGCTACGCGCTCGGGTGGGTGTGCCGGGTTCCGTGGGTCTGCTCGGTGCCCTGGCCCTGCTCGACCGTAAGGTTCCACCGTGCGTTGAGCACGTCGCGGGCCTGCTGGGCCGCGCGGCGCACCTCTTTGTCGGGGTCGCGCAGACGCTGCACGATGGTGGCGAGGTGGTCGGCGGTGCCCTGGGCGGCCAGCGCGTGCAGGGCCGCGGCGCGCACGCGCGGAACCTCGTCGGTGGTCAGGCGCACCAGCTTGGGCGCCACCTCGAGGCCGCGCAGCAGGACGACCTTGGCGCACATCTCGCGCACCCGCCAAGCCTGGTTGTTCATGCCGACGACGATGTACGGTGCCGCCGAATCGCCCCAGACGTAGAGCAGCGCACGGGCACCCCACAGCTCGGGCCAGTAGAGGGCGGGGGCACCTTCGAGGATGCCCAGGGCGTGGCGTCCGCCGGCGTAGAGCAGGAAGTCCTTGCCGGCGTTCTTGGCGCGGAGTAGCGCGACGGAATTGTCGATGACGGCCTGTTCGCCATAATGCGCGACGGCCGCATGGATGCGTTCGGCCGTGGGCAGGTCGATGGGAAGGTCGGGGTGTGGCTCTAATTTGTTAGGCATGACGTGACTACGCTAGCAAGCGGGCGTGTCGCAGGCCAATGCCGGACAGTCAGGCGGGGCGTTCCGGGGAGGCAAACGTGCGCTCGAACCCGGTCGCGTTCTCGTAGATCCCGTAATTGCCGATCTCCCGGTAGCCGAGGCGCCGGTACAGCGCGAGCGCCTCCGGCTGCGCGTGGCCCGTCTCCAGGCGCAGGTGCCGATAGCCGAATTGCTGCGCCACCTCCTCGAGGGCGGCGAGCAGGGCCACGGCGTGGCCCTGCCGGCGGTAGGCCGGGTTGGTCCACATCCGTTTCACCTCGCCGGTCGTCTCGCTCAGGCGACGGATGCCGCCACCCGCCACCGTCACGCCCCCATCGAGCAGCACGAGGAAGGTGCCGCTCGGCGGGGCGAAGGCATCTGCCGGCACGTCGTGCACCGAGTCGCCGTCGCCGTAGCGCTCGTCATACTCCCGCGCCAGGTCGGCCAGGAGCGGGACCACCTCAGGGTCACCCAGACGCACGCGCTTGATCTTCACACCAGCCAGTCTGCCCGATGGCGCCTTCCCCGGCCGAGGCCGGTAAACTCGGCCTGTGTCTGTCAACCCCGAACTGCAGGGCCGGGTCTTCCCGCCCGTCGCCCCCTATCTCGTCGGCCGGGAGAAGGTGCGCGAGTTCTCCCGCGCGGTCTTTGCCACGAGTCCGATCAACCTCGACCCGGAGGCCGCGCGCGCCGCGGGCTACGCCGACGTCGTCGCCCCGCCCACATTCGCCGTGGTCGTTCAGGAGGCCACCCTGGCGCAGCTTCTGGCCGTCCCGGATGCCGGCATCGACTTCACCCGCGTCGTGCACGGAGACCAGCGGTTCACGTTCAGCCGCCCGATCGTGGCCGGTGACGAACTCACCGCCACGCTCCACGTGGCCGGCGTAAAGAGCCTCGGCGGCCACTCCATGGTGACGGCCGTGTCAACCATCGTCGACGCCGCCGGCGCGCACGTCGTGACCGCGACCTCCACCCTTGTCGTCAGGGGAGACGAATGACCATCATCGCTACGCCCCGCCTCGCTGACCTGACCGTCGGAGACGTCGTCGCCGAGGGCACGTTCCCGCTCACGCGCGACTCCCTCGTGCACTACGCCGGGGCATCCGGAGACTTCAACCCCATCCACTACCGCGACGACGTGGCCGTGTCCGTGGGACTGCCCGGCGTGCTCGCGCACGGCATGCTCACCATGGGCTTCGCCGTTCAGCCGGTCGTCGCCTGGGTCGGCGACCCCGGCCGCATCGTGGACTATCAGGTGCGGTTCACCCGCCCCGTGCTCGTGCCGGCCGACGGCGCGGCGGTCGTGACCGTGGTCGCCAAGGTCGGCGCCATCGACACGGATGCCGGCGTCGCCCGCATCGACCTCATCGTGTCGTCGGGCGAGGTGACTGTGCTGGGCAAGGCGCAGGCACGCGTGCGCCTGGTCTGAGTGGTCGTTCCCGATGACGAGCCCCGCTGCCTCCGCGCCGACCTTTGCCGACCTGACCACCATGGGCGTCGGCGGCCCTGCCGCCCGGATGGTGTCGCCCGCCACCGAGCAGGACCTTGTCGACCAGACCCTGATCGTGTGGGCCTCGGGCGATGAGTGGCTGCTGCTCGGCGGCGGATCGAACACGATCGTGGCCGACGAGGGCTTCGACGGTACGGTGATCCGGGTGCTGACCCGCGGGGTGGACGTTGTCTCGGCTTCCTCTCCCGCGTCCCCTTCGCCGTCTGATCACCCGGACCGGCTGGTGCTGCGAGTGCAGGCCGGCGAGCCCTGGGACGAGCTGGTGGCCTACACCGTGGCGCAGGGCTGGTCCGGTATCGAGGCACTCTCCGGCATCCCCGGTTCGACCGGGGCCTCCCCGGTGCAGAACATCGGCGCCTACGGCCAGGAACTCGGCAACAGCCTGGCTGCCATCGACTTCCTCGACTACGACAGTGGCGAACGGCGACGGATGGAGGCTGGCGAGCTCGAACTGGGCTACCGCACCTCGGCTCTGAAACAGGGGCTCCGCGGTCTGGTGATCGCGGTCGAATTGAACCTGCACGACACGCAGAGCGAGGCATCCGTTCTCGGCGGCGCGCTCAGCCGGCCGGTGTCCTACCCGCAGCTTGCGACCGCACTCGGCGTGCAGCTGGGCGATCGGGTGCCGCTCGCGCAGCTGCGGGGCGCCGTCCTGGCCCTGCGCGCCGGGAAGGGCATGGTGCTCGACCCGAATGACGCCGATACCCGCAGCGCCGGCTCCTTCTTCACCAATCCGATCGTGTCGCTGGCGTTTTCGCGCACATTGCCGGACGCCGTGCCCCGCTGGCCGCTCGGCGAGCAGGAACTGCCCGACCGGGTGATCCCGCTCGACGAGTATGCCGGCGTCGGACCGATCCCCGGGGAGCGGTCCGTGCCGCTCGTGAAGCTGAGCGCCGCCTGGCTGATCGAGCACTCCGGGATCTCGCGCGGCTTCCGGCTGCCGGGCTCCCGCGCCGCGATCTCCAGCAAGCACACCCTTGCGCTGACCAACACTGGCGGGGCCACCGCCGACGAGATCGCGCAGCTCGCCCGGCTGGTGGAGGCTCGCGTGCAGTCCGAGTTCGGCGTGATCCTGCAGCCCGAGCCCGTGCTCGTCGGCCTCGACGCCTAGCGCGGCCCGCGCCGCTCTCGCGGGCCTGAAGCCGTCAAACCGGGGTGTGAGCGCGGGCGGGGGCGTCAGCCAGCGCGGCGGAGCGCTGCGATGATGCCGACCACGATTAGCAGGAGTCCGATCACAATCACGCCGCCGAGCAGCCAGAGCGTGGGATCGGCGGGAGCAGGCGCCAGCACCCCGAGCAGCACGTAGCCGGCCAGGGCGAGCAGGATCACTCCCCAGACGATCGTGCTGAACAGCGGGCGGCGGAGGGGTCGCATGGATGCCTCGGGGTACGCCGGTTCGGCGGCGGCGGCGGCGGTCGGGGCCGCGGCGCGGGCCGTCGGCACCGGCGCGACCGGAAGCGGCGGGTCCGAGGCGAGAAACGCCGGTGCCGCCGCTGGCGGCTCGACGGAGGGCTCCATCGCGTAGTCAGGGATGGGGCTCGGACAGGCGACCGTGTGAGCCGGGGCTGCACGGGTGGTCTCAACCTCCACCTCGTGACCGCTCTCCCCATGGCCCTCGGGCTCGGCGGGCGCGGGGTCAGGTGATGCCGTCACGGACGTGACGGCATCCGTGGGCTGATCGTCGAGCGGCCGGGCGAACGGCGGGTTCGGCGGCTCGTTCGGCGGCTGGTTCGGGTCGGGGGTCGTGGTCATCAGGGTTCCAGACGCGAGGGGCCGACGACAGTGACCTGGCCGAGCGCCGTCCAGACGCGGACGCGGGCCACGGTGCCGGTGCCGTCGTCGTTGAAGGTACGCGAGTCAGAGTAGAAGGCGCCGCCCTGCTGCACGGCGACCGAGCCGCCGACGTAGTCGATCCTGCCGGCCAGCGCATTCGTCTCCACCAGCACGGCCCGGCCGCGGGGCAGGATCAGCTCGGTGACGCCCACGCCCATCCAGATATCGATCGTGCGGTCCTCCACGCTCGCCGCGTTGAGGGCCGTGAGATCGATGGTGACCCGGCCGGAGAGCACGGCATACCCCGGGGGAGCAGCGTCGGCATCGGCGCTGACCGTCCAGACCGGGATGCCGACCAGGAAGAACGCGGTGCCGCTCGGGAATAGGCCCAGCAGCACGAGGGCCACCGCCGCAAGGAAGGCGAACCCACCCAGGGCGCCGCTCTGCTTTCCGCGAATGCCCGACACGATGATGCCAACGGCCAGCACCCCCAGCGTGACGGCCAGGCCCAGCACCAGTGCGGCATCCGACCAGTTGCCGCCCGACCACACACCGGCGGCGACCGCGCCGCAGAGCAATGCCGACCCGAGCACGATCGCGCTGAAGCCGGCCCCGGGGCGAAGGTCGCGCCAGGAGCCGCGTCCGGGTGGTGGCGCGGCAGGGCCGCCGACGGTGACGGCGCCGCCGGCTGTGCCGGCTGTGCCGGCTGTGCCGGCTGTCCCGGAGCTGCCCGCTGCTTCGGCGGGCTGCATGGCCCCGAAAGTGACACCGGCCCCGATGCCTTCCGCGGCGGTGCTGTGCGGGTATCCGCCGGCCGGCGCCGTGGTGCGTCGGGCCAGGAAGAACACCAGCCAGATGAGCCCGATCGTCACCCCGACGCTCCAGCCCACCGCGAGTGTGGTCGCCAGCCAGTCGGGCAGCACGGCCGCCGGGCTCTGCCACCACAGGCTGCGCGTGTAGGAGGCGAAGCTGATGCCCACCAGCGCGATGATCCCGATCATGACGGGCGGGAAGACGCCGCGAACGGCCTGTTCGGCATGGATGCGACCGGTCGGGCCGGGCAGGAGAGCCCAGCCGACCGCGTACGTGAACAGAACCGGACCGCCGAGGACGCCCAGCGCGATGGTCACAACTCGCACCAGCGTGGGGTTCAGCCCAGCTCGCAGTGCGACTCCGCCGCAGACGCCGGCCAGCCAGCGGTCGCTCCCGCGCACGATCCCCGTGGAACGGATTGCGGCGAAGAAGTCGTTGCTCCCGTCGGAGGGGGTGGGGGGAGTGCCGGGCTCCGCGGCCGACGGCGTCGTCTGGCTCTCGGGTGCGTCGGTCATGCTGCCAGTGTGCTCGCGGTGGCCCGAGCCGACAATGCCGGGTGTCGTTCGGTGAGTGAGCCCTGATGGCTGCGGGCGATGGGGGTTCGCGGCTCGGGGTTCCGAGGTCGTTGTTCTGGAGGCCGACGCAGGCGCGCAGTGGACCGCGACGCGGGATGGACGTGCGCTGCAAACGCCATGTCGGTCGAGTCTGGGCCCTGCCGCAACTCGTCCCGAACGAATTCGACGGAGATTTCGCTCTGAACAGCGCGTTTGAGCTCAAAATGGGTGTTTGGCCCAAAATCTCCGTCGAATTGGTTCGACGCCGGGCCCGGTGCTCAACCTGTGATGAAGAGTGTCCACGCGGTGCGGTCAGCTCTGACCTTCCGTGAGCGACACAATAAGCCGTTCAGGAGTCACGCTCCTAGGTGTCCTTGCGGATCCAGCGAAACAAACGTGACCCGGCTGAGCACGAGCCCCACCACCAGCCAGATGAGCAGGCTCAGCGCGATCAGCGGAAAGTCCCGGGAACCGCTCTGCTCAAGGTTCGCGAAGCTGTCGGGCAGGAACACTCCGCGCATGCCCTGCGCCATCCACTTCAGTGGGAATACGCTGGCCGCGTTCTGCATCCAGTCGGGCAGCAGGTAGAACTGCAGGTAGACGCCGGAGATGAACTGCAGGATCGGCACGATGGGGATGACCAGCGGCAGCGGAATGCCGACGATCAGGGCGGCGGTGTGATGACTGAGGAAGGCGCCGGGTGGTATCCGTTGCAGGATGGCGGTGCGGCGCTCGAGCGTGGACAGGGTGCCGGAGATTGTCCACAGCCCCGGCCGAACCGACAGGAAGGGGGGAGCAGAAGTGCCCCTGACCCCCCAAGCTGTCGGTTCACCGGCGAGCCGTTTGGCGCGCTGCGCTAGGCGAACAGCCGCTGGAGGCGCTGCACGCCCTCGAGCAGGGCCGCGTCGCCGAGCGCGTAGGAGAAGCGCAGGTAGCCGCTGGGGCCGAACGCCTCGCCGGGCACGACGGCCACCTCGGCCTGGTCCAGGATAAGATCGGCCAGCTCCAGGGAGGTGGTCGGGGTGACGCCGCCCCAGGTGCGTCCGAGCAGGCCGGTGACGTCGGGGTAGACGTAGAACGCCCCCTGCGGCGTCGGCGTGACGAGGCCGGGGATCGTGTTCAGCTCGGCGACGATGACCTGTCGGCGACGGTCGAAGGCATCCCGCATGGCGATCGCGGCATCCTGAGGGCCGTTGAGTGCGGCGATCCCGGCGCGCTGGGAGATGTTCGACACGTTCGACGACAGGTGCGACTGCAGGTTGGCGGCGGCCTTAATCGCGTCCTGCGGGCCGACCATCCAGCCGAGCCGCCAGCCGGTCATCGCGTAGGTCTTGGCGACGCCGTTGACCAGGATGGTGCGGTCGGCCAGCGCGGGGACGGCCTCGACGATCGAGATCGCACGCACGCCGTCATACGTGAGGTTCTGGTAGATCTCGTCGCTGACGATCCAGAGGCCGTGTTCCTCGGCCCACTCGCCGATGGCCTTCGTCTGCTCGGGGGAGTAGACGGCTCCGGTGGGGTTGGACGGCGACACGAACAGCAGCACCTTGGTGCGCGGCGTGCGCGCCGCCTCGAGCTGCTCGACGGTGACGAGGTAGCTCTGGTCACTGCCGGCGAAGACGTCGACCTGCACGCCGCCGGCCAGCCGGATCGACTCCGGGTAGGTGGTCCAGTACGGCGTGGGCACGAGCACCTCATCGCCCGGGTCGAGCAGCGTGGCGAAAGCCTGGTAGACGGCCTGCTTGCCGCCGTTGGTGACGACCACCTGGCTGGGCGAGATCGCCAGGCCGCTGTCACGGAGCGTTTTGGCCGCAATGGCCTCGCGCAGGTCGGGCAGCCCGGCCGCCGGAGTGTACCGGTGGTTCTTCGGGTCGCGGACCGCCAGTAGGGCGGCTTCGACGATGTGCTCCGGGGTGGGGAAATCAGGCTCGCCCGCGGCGAAACTGATGACCGGCCGGCCGGCGGCCTGCAGGGCCTTCGCCTTGCCGTCCACCTTGAGGGTCGCGGACTCCGCAATGGAGCCGATTCGGGTAGAGATGCGCTTGGATTCGTGGGCCACGCTTCGAGCATACGGGGCTGCCTCGTTCTGCTGGGGCTGTCTCGGCTTTACAGTGGCCCCCGGGTGACCTAGACTCGACGAGGTAATTCAATTCTGCCAAGCTTTTTTGCGCCCGCTTTTCGGTTCGTTCCGGGGTCCGAGTGTTACGAGGTAGTTTGAATTTCGTTCCATAGGGTGGTGGCTCAATTGGTAGAGCAGCGGTCTCCAAAACCGCAGGTTGCAGGTTCGAGTCCTGTCCGCCCTGCAAGTCGGTGGCATTCCGTCGGCACATGAAAGGTGTAATCAGGTGGCCCGAAAAGTTGTCGACGAACCCAGTGAGGAAATCGTCGCAAACGCGAAACTTGCGCTCGATTCCAAGCGCGGTCCTTTCGCTCGGATGTCCCTGTTCATCAAGCAGGTCATGGCGGAGCTCCGCAAGGTCGTCACCCCCACCCGCAAAGAACTCCTCAGCTACACGGGTGTGGTGCTGGTATTCGTTGTCATCATGATGGCCATCGTTTCCGCCTTCGACTGGATGTTCGCGCTCGCCGTCACGTACGTGTTCGGAACGCCGGGCGGGTAGGCAGCTTCCGGTGCCGCATCCGCTCCCAGCGGTCGCAGCCACGCATCAACGAAGAAGAGTCACTGCAGAACTTAGGGCAAACGCTGTTTGGGTCACGGTTTCGTACCCACGCAATAGAAAAGGATTGAAATTTAGTGACTGACACGAATCACGACGATGCCGACTGGGCCACCGCCGCCGAGCAGTCCTCCACCGAGGACGAGGCGCAGGAGGGCAACACCCTCGCCGCTGAAGAAGACTCCGTAGAGGCTGCCGAGCAGGTCGCCGTGCACGTGTTCGACCCGAGCATGGGCGTCGAAGTCAACCTCGACGCCGCGCTTGACGCGTTGGCCGAGCCCGCTGACCCCGACGCCGACGCTCTCGTCGACGAGGCCCTCGACATCGATTCCGACGACGAGGCCGAGGCCGCCGTCGAGGCCGTGGAAGACGAAGACGAAGTGGCAGTCGAGGCTGAAGAGGCAACGGATGTCGGTGCCGAGCCCGCCGAGGACGAGACCCCCGAAGACCCCTACGAAGAATTCCGCAAGGAACTGCGCTTCCAGCCCGGCAAGTGGTTCGTCATTCATTCCTATGCCGGCTTCGAACGCCGCGTGAAGTCGAACATCGAGAACCGCAAGCAGTCGATGGCCATGGAAGATTTCATCTACCAGGTCGAGGTTCCGATGGAAGACGTCGTCGAGATCAAGAACGGCCAGCGCAAGATGGTCACCCGGGTGCGCATCCCCGGCTACGTGCTCGTTCGCATGGACCTCAACGAAGACAGCTGGTCCGTGGTGCGTCACACGCCCGGCGTCACCGGATTCGTCGGCAACGCGCACAACCCCACGCCGCTTCGCTTCGAGGAAGCCTTCGGCATGCTGAAGAGCCTCGTCGAGATCCAAGACGTCCCCACCGCCAAGACCGGCGGACACGGCGGCAAGGTCCCTACCCGCGCCCTCCCGGCCGAGATCGACTACGAGATCGGCGAGACGATCACGATCAAGGAAGGCTCGTTCGCGGGCCTGCCCGGATCGATCAGCGAGATCAAGGCGGAAAGCGGCAAGCTCATCGTGCTGGTTTCCCTCTTCGAGCGCGAAACCCCGGTCGAGCTCAGCTTCGACCAGGTCACCAAGCTCTAAGGGGACTGAACACCCTCCCCACGGATTCAAGTTCACCGGGGCCCGTCCGGGCCACCGGGAGAGCGGCCCCTGGCTGCTCGTCATTACAAAGTAAGGAAGAACAATGGCACCGAAGAAGAAGGTAACCGGTCTGATCAAGCTTCAGATCAAGGCCGGCGCCGCCAACCCCGCACCGCCCATCGGGCCGGCGCTGGGTCAGCACGGCGTCAACATCATGGAATTCTGCAAGGCGTACAACGCTCAGACGGAATCCCAGCGCGGCAACGTCATCCCGGTAGAAATCACCGTCTACGACGACCGTTCATTCACTTTCATCCTGAAGACTCCGCCGGCGGCGGAGCTCATCAAGAAGGCGGCCGGCGTCGCCAAGGGCAGTGGAACCCCGCACACCGTCAAGGTTGCGAAGCTCACCCAGGCCCAGGTCCGCGAGATCGCCGAGGCCAAGATGGTCGACCTCAACGCGAACGACCTCGACGCAGCGTCGAAGATCATCGCCGGCACCGCCCGCTCCATGGGCATCACGGTCGAGGCCTAACCACCTCCCCCAGGCATTCCGCCACCAGCAGTACGTGGAAGAGCCAGCCAGGCTCGCACCACACTCTCAATTTCGTTTTACAGGAGATTCAACATGGCACAGAAGTCAAAGGCCTACCGGGCCGCGGCCGAGAAGATCGACGCAGACAAGCTCTACACCCCGACCGAGGCCGTCACCCTGGCCCGGGAGACCGGCTCCGCGAACTTCAACTCGACCGTCGAGGTCGCCCTCAAGCTCGGCGTCGACCCTCGCAAGGCTGACCAGATGGTTCGCGGTACCGTGATTCTTCCTCACGGCACCGGTCGCACCGCCCGCGTCATCGTCTTCGCAACGGGCCCCGCGGCCGAAGCGGCAATCGCTGCCGGTGCCGACGAGGTCGGTGGCGACGAGCTCATCGAGAAGGTGGCCGCCGGCTACACGTCGTTCGACTCCGCCGTCTCGACCCCGGAGCTCATGGGCAAGGTCGGTCGTCTCGGTAAGGTTCTCGGCCCGCGCGGACTCATGCCGAACCCGAAGACCGGAACCGTGACGCCTGACGTCGCGCGCGCCGTGTCCGACATCAAGGGCGGAAAGATCGCGTTCCGCGTCGACAAGCACGCCAACGTGCAGTTCGTCGTCGGCAAGGTGTCCTTCACCGCCGAGCAGCTGAATGAGAACATCAGCGCCGCTCTCGAGGAGATCGTTCGCCTCAAGCCCAGCTCCTCCAAGGGCCGTTACATCATGAAGGGTGCCGTTTCGACCACGTTCGGCCCCGGCATCGCTCTCGATGTGAACAGCATCTAGTCAGTTCCACCGCAGCCCGGCTGCACCAGGAAGGGCCCGTCAAAAGACTGGGCCCTTCCCTCGTTAACGGATGCTCACTCGCTGGCCATCGTGGGGCGTGCGTCTCTGCGTGCGGGGTCGTCCCGATCGGTGTTCTGCGGGTGCGCGCGAAGCATCGCGGCGACCGCGATCGCGTCGCCCTCCGGCTGGTGCGAGGTGGTGTGCGGCTTCGCGATGAAGAGGTAGAGCAGGCCGCTGCCCATCACTACAGCCAAACCGATCAGCACGATCCAGTCGTCGAGGAACACCCCGGTCGTGCCCGGGCGCGCCAGCAGGATCATGGCGGAGATCCCGTAGGCCAGGGCGATGATGTTCACGATGAACCCGAGAGGTCCCAGGCTGAACGGCCCGGCCGGACGCCACCCCTTGAACCGCTGGCGGAGCGCGGCCAGAACCACGGCCTGGAACGCGACATAGATGCCGAGCACCGCGAAGGCCGTGATCTGGGTCAGGATCGTGCTGCCGCCCAGGTAGATCACAACGCAGAGCAACAGCGGGATCGTGGACGCGACGATCAGTGCGTTGACCGGCACTGCCGTGCGCGGGGACACCTGGCCCAGCCAGGTCTTGCCGGGGACCATCCCGTCTCGTGCGAAAGAGAAGATCAGGCGGCTGGCCGCGGCCTGCAGGCTGAGCACGCAGGACAGGAAGGCCGTGATCGCCACTATGAGGAACAGCGTGGCACCGACCGTGCCGAGGGTCGCGTCCAGGATCGCGGGGATCGGGTCGATGTCTGTCCCGTCGACCACGGCCTGCAGGTCCGGCGCGGCCAGGACGTACCCGCCGAACGAGAACAGGGCGGAGACGCCGCCGACCAGGATGGTGAGGATCATGGCCCGGGGGATACCTCTGGCCGGGTCGGGCACCTCCTCGGCCACGTCGCCGCAGGCTTCGAAGCCGTAGAACAGGAACAGTCCGGCAAGCGCGGCCCCGAGGAACGCGGTGGTGTAACTGCCGTCACCCTCGACGCCCAGGGTGTCGAAGAAGACGCTGAACTCCTGCTTGCGCTGGAAAAGGAGTAGGTAGAGGCCGAGACCGATCACGCCGATCAATTCGGCAGCGAGCCCGATCCGGGCCGCGCGGGCCAGCATCTTCGTGCCGGAGAAGTTGAACGCGAAGGCCACGACGAGAAAGAGCACCGAGAGCCCGAGCGTGACCTCTTTGGTGACGGGCGCGTTGATCAGGCTGGCGAGGAACCCGCTGCCGAATTCCGCGACGGCGGTGATTGTGACGAGCATCGCCCAGACGTAGACCCAGGCGGTCATCCATGCGTACCTCTTGCCCCAGAGACGACGTGTCCACGGGTAGATACCGCCCGCGATCGGGTATTGGGACACCACCTCGCCGAAGACCAGTGCCACCAGCAGCTGGCCGGTGCCCACGATCACCAGCCAGAAGATCGAGGGTGGCCCGCCCGTGCTCAGGGCCAGGGCGAACAGCGAGTAGACGCCGACGAGCGGCGAGAGGTAGGTGAAGCCAAGGGCGAAATTGCCCCAGAGCGACATCGAACGATGGAAGGTGTCTTCGTAGCCGAGGGCCTCGAGGTGCTCGGCGTCGCCGAGCCCTTTCCTCTGGGATGACGCGTGTGATGACATGGGAACCTTTCCGATCGAGCCGGAGAGCGAGAATGTGCTCACCATAGTGCTGTGCGCGAGCAAACGCACGGAACCGATGGATCCAACTTTCACCGAGAGTTCCCGTTCGCAGTTCCTGTCTCCGGGTCACGACCCGCCCGGTAGGATCGGAGTCAGAGCGGCCACTGGCGGAGTCCTGTGGTCCGAGTCGACGGGGACAGAGGTGGGTCGTGCCGCAGGACGCAACCGGGCAGCCGTTGGCGGGCCTTCGGGTCGCGGATTTCTCCCGGGTACTGGCCGGCCCCTACGCCACCATGATGCTGGCCGACTTCGGCGCTGATGTGATCAAGATCGAGAGCCCGGTCGGCGACGACACCCGGCAGTGGCTGCCGCCGGTCGACGCGCAGGGGGACTCCACCTACTTCGGGTCGGTGAACCGCAACAAGCGCAGCGTCGTCTGCGACCTCGGCACCGATGCGGGACTGGCCGTGGCCCGGCGACTCGCCGAGACCGCCGACGTCGTGGTGGAGAACTTCCGGCCCGGCGTGATGGACCGGTTTGCTCTGGGCTTCGAGCAGCTGCGGGCCGTCAATCCGAGCTTGGTCTACTGCTCGATCACGGGCTTCGGCGCGGGGGCCGGCGCCCGCCTGCCCGGCTACGACCTGCTCGTACAGGCTGTCGGCGGGCTGATGAGCGTCACCGGTCGCCCAGACGAAGAGCCGAGCAAAGTGGGGGTGGCCCTCGTGGACGTGCTCTCCGGGCTCAACGCGGTCAGCGGCGTCCTACTCGCCCTGCGTGCGCGTGATGCGACCGACGCGGGCGGGACCGCCGGCCACCGGGTGGAGGTGGACCTGCTGACCACCCTGCTCTCCGCACTGACCAACCAGGCCGCGGGCACCCTCGCGACCGGGCAGTCACCGACCCGGATGGGCAATGCGCACCCGAGCATCGCGCCGTACGAGCTGTTCGACGCCGCCGACCGGCCGCTGGTGATCGCGGTGGGCAACGATCGCCAGTTCCGCACCCTCGTGCGACTGCTCGGGGCTCCCGCCCTGGCCGACGACGACCGGTTCCGCGGTAACGCCGACCGGGTGCGGCACCGCACGGTGCTGAAAAAGTTGATTGAGGACCGGCTCCGGCCCGAGCCCGCGGCGCACTGGGTGGGCGTTCTGACCGATGCCGGTGTGCCGGCCGGCCAGGTCAACACCCTCGACGAGGCGTTCGCCTTCGCCGCCGCGCTGGGGCTCGACCCGGTGGTGGAACTGGGTGCGGCCGGCCGCACCAGCCGCCAGGTTGCCAACCCCATCCACCTCGCCGGCCGCCCGGCCGCCTACCGCCTGTGCCCGCCGCGGCTGGGCGAGCACGAGGGCGCCGACTGGCTCGCCCCGTCCCCGACCGCTGCCCCAGGGCGAGCCCCCGTACCAGCCACAGATCTCGCTCGTGTTCCGCCGACCCCCAAAGGACTCTCGTGACCGCCGCAGGCCGCCCCACCCCGCTTGTGCCCAGCCCGCTGGTCGACACCGTCTTCGACCTCGATGCCCTGCTCGAGCCGGAGGAGATCGTCTGGGCGCGCGCGGCGCGCGCTTTCGCGACCAACCGCATCCTGCCGACCATCGAGGACGACTTCGAGGAGAAGCGCTTCCGGGCCGAGCTGATCCCTGAACTCGGGGCGGCCGGGTTCCTCGGCATGCACCTCACCGGGTACGGCTGCGCCGGCGCGGGGGCGGTGAGCTACGGGCTGGTCTGCCTCGAGCTGGAGGCCGCTGACAGCGGCTGGCGCACTTTCGTCTCGGTGCAGGGCTCGCTGGCGATGTCGGCCATCCACAAGTACGGGTCTGCGGAGCAGAAGCAGCACTGGCTGCCGGGCATGGCCGCCGGCCAGCTCGTGGGCTGCTTCGCGTTGACCGAACCGACCGGCGGCAGCGACCCGGCCGCGATGGCGACCACCGCCACCCGGGGCGCCGACGGCTGGGTGATCGAGGGTGCCAAACGCTGGATCGGCCTGGCCAGCATCGCCGACGTCGCGATCGTCTGGGCCCAAACGGATGCCGGTGTGCGCGGCTTCCTGGTTCCGACCGACAGTATCGGTTTCACCGCCATCCCCATCGGCAAGAAGCTTTCGATGCGTGCGTCGATCCAGTGCGATGTGCACCTGGACGCCGTGCAGGTGCCATTCGATGCGATCCTGCCCGGTGCCGCTGGGCTGTCCGGGCCGTTCGGCTGCCTCAACGAGGCGCGCTTCGGCATCGTTTGGGGGGCCATGGGCGCCGCCCGCAGCTGCCTCGACGCCGCCATCCTGCGCGCGAAGACCCGTGAGGTGTTCGGCAAACCGATTGGGGCTACCCAGTTGATCCAGGCCAAGCTCGCCGACATGCTCGTGGAATACGAGAAGGGGGTGCTGCTGGCCCTGCACCTCGGTCGGCTCAAGGAGCGCGGCACGCTGACCCCCACCCAGATCAGCATCGGCAAGCTCAACAGCGTGCGCGAGGCGATCCAGATCGCCCGCGAGGCCCGCGTCATCCTCGGCGGCGACGGCATTACCAGCGAATTCCCGGTGATGCGCCACCTGGCGAACCTGGAATCGGTGCGCACCTATGAGGGCACCGACGAAATCCACCAGCTCGTGCTCGGGCGGGCCCTGACCGGCCTGAACGCGTTCTCCTGAGGCCGCGATGTGACATAGTGGCAAGCAGATTGGCTGTCGGGCCGATCGACGGGGGAGGAGCACAGTGGGGGTGACGGGGGGACAGACCGTGTTCGCGAACCTGCGTGCGCGCATCCTCTCGGGGGAATTGCCCGCCAGGGCCACGCTGCGGGAGACGGTGCTGGCCCAGGAACTCGGCGTCAGCCGCACCCCCGTGCGCGAGGCGCTGCGCCGGCTCGACGAGGCCGGCCTGGTGGAGTTCGTGCCGAACCGGGGTGCCACGGTCGTGGAATGGACCACCGAGCAGATCTGCGAGACGTATTTTCTTCGCGCGGCTCTCGAGAGCAGGGCGGCGGGCCTCGCGGCGGCGCGGATCGAGCCGGCCGACCTCGACCGGCTGGCCATCCTGATTGACGCCATGGAGGAGTTCGTGCGCGCAACCGACGCCGAGGGCATCGGCCGGCTGGGCGTGCTCAACGCCGAATTCCACCGCATCATCGTGGCCGCGTCGGGCGTCACCCAGCTGATGGCCCTGGCCGCGTCCGTCGGCCGCGCCCCGATGATGGCCTCGCTCTTCCGCCGCGACGCCGCCGTCTTCCGGGCCGGCAGCAACCACCACCACCGCGACATCCTCACGGCGCTATGGTCGGGAGACGCACTCTGGGCCGAGGTCGCCATGCGCTCGCACATTCTCGCAGCGCGCAACGCGGTGTCGTCGGGTCGGTCCGGATCGCGAACGGAACCGGCCTAACCGGAACCGGTCAGCCGCGCGCGGAGCGGGCCGCCTCGAGCAGGCTGTGGGTGTGCGGATGCCGCGGGGAAGCGAGGATCTCAGCCGCCGAAGCCTGCTCGACGACCCGTCCCGCCTCCACGACCGCCACTCGGTCGCAGGTGGCGTCCGCCAGGCCGAGGTTCCGGGAGACCACGATGATCGACAGTCCGAACTCCTGGACGAACCCGCGGCAGAGCTCCAGTGCGGAGGGCTCGCCCGCAGCCTCGACGGCGCGCGTCGGCTCGTCCAGGATCAGGATGTCCGGGGGCTGTGAGAGCGCGGCCGCGATCGTCACCTGGAGCAGCGCGGTCGGTTCGAGCTGGGTCGGAACCACCAGCGACGTCGCCTGCGGATCCGGCAGCCCGACCTTCTCGAGGAGTTCCAACGCATGCCGGGCGGCATCCGTTCGGGACAGACCCCCTGTCCGGCGCAGGGTTCGGGCGAGCTGGCGGCCGATGACCTGGTCCGGGGCCAGGCCCGTGGGCGCGGCAGGGGAAATGAGAGAGATTCTCGTGTCGCGCAGCCGGTTGAGGGCGCGCCGCGATGCCCCGACGAGCTCGATACCGTCGATCAGGATGGAGCCGGCCGCGATCACCGCCGGTTCGGGCAGCCGGCCCAGGATGGCCAGAGCGATCTCGCGTGCCCCGGAACCGGTGACACCGACCAGGCCGATGACCTCACCCCGCGCCACCGAGAGGGAGATGCCCGTGGCCAGCACCGGGGCACCCGTCTGGGTGCTCTCGGTAATCTGCAGACCGCGCACGTCGTCTTGCGGGCTGAGTGGCTGGACGCGCTGGACGGGGCGCGCCCCGGGCCGGGGATGAGATGTTCCCCGAGCTCACCTCGCTCACGGCCCGTCCCGCTGGCCGCGGTGCCCCGCGTGATCGAGCAGGAGGAGCGGCCCACGGTCGAGTCCGGCGTCAGCCGCGGCGAGGCGCGGCACTTCTGCAGCCTGGAGCAGGGAGACATGACCGCACGGTTGCTGGCCAACCCGGTCGTTGACCGAGGCCAGCGGGCCTTCGGGGACGACCATCCGGCGCTCCGTCGGGGGCCTACGAGGCCGGCTGTTTCCGCGGTCGGTGGCCTTGTTCATCTCGCGGGCGGAACAATGCCTGCGCGAGATGGAACCGCACACCGACCGCGTCGGTGTGACCGAGGGTCGCAACGGGTGCTGGGTCAGATCCGCAGCCAGCTGGAATACCGGCCGATCATGGACCTCCTGAACGACCTGTCGAATCAGATGGACATCGTGCAGGAGGCCACCAGCACGGCCTTTGAGGTCATCGGCGACCGCTATCTCCTGATCAGCGCCGTCCCGACCTGAACCGGGGAGGCCTGAGCCGCGCCGCGGCATCCGTTGCCTCGGACCCACGGATGCCGTGGCTCACCCACCCCGCCCGTCGAACCAATTCGACGGAGATTTTGAGGATGGAGCGCTCTCCCAACGTGGTTTAAACCGTTTTGAGCCAAATCTCCGTCGAATTCGTTCGGGCCGCGGACGCTGCCAGGGTTCCGAGCGCGCTGAGCGCCCCGAGCGCTATCGAGCCCTACGAGTCGAAGCCGAGGCCCAGCGCGTCGAGCGTCTTCAGGATGATGTTGCGGCGGCCTCGGTTGTGGTCGGCGCGGTCGAGTGACCAGCGCGTGGTCTGGATGCCCATCGAAGCGAGGGGCTCCGGTGGGAACGGGAGTGGCCGCCCGCGCACCATCTCCAGCTGCGTGCGCTCGGTCCTGCGCTCCGCCAGTTGGTCGAGCATGACCTTCGCCGCGAAGTGCGTCGCGGCCACGCCTAGACCGGTGAACCCGGCGGCGTAGCTGATCCGTCCGCCGCGGGCCGTGCCATAGAACGCGCAGAACTGGGTCGACGTGTCGATGGCGCCGGCCCACTGGTGGCTGAAACGCAGCCCGGCCAGCTGCGGAAATGTGGTGAAGAAGTGGCCGGCCAATCGTTGGAAGCTTTCCGGCCGGTTCTCATAGCCGCTCCGCACCCGGGCTCCGTAGTGGTAGATCGCGTCGTAGCCGCCGAAGAGTACGCGGTTGTCTGCGCTCAACCGGTAGTAGTGGAACTGGTTGGCCAGGTCGCTCAGCCCCTGCCGCTTCTGCCAGCCGATGGCGGTGAGCTGATCGGGCGACAGCGGCTCGGTCATCAGCACGTAATCGTAGACCGGCACCGTGGACAGGCGGTTGCGGGCCAGCAGCGAAGGGAACACGTTGGTCGCCAGCGCGGTCTTCGTCGCCCGCACCACACCCGACTCGGTGCGGAGCCGGGTGCCCTGCGCCGGAGTGAGTCCCTGCGTGTCCAGGTTCTTCACCGGGGTGTGTTCGAAGATCTCGACCCCAAGTTCGGTGGCGACCCGGGCGAGCTCGGTAGCCAGCTTACCCGGGTGCACGAGCGCGTTGCTTCGCTTGTGCCAGATGCCGGCCAGGTACGTGGGGGAGCCGACCTCGGCGCGCAGGGCCGCGGCATCCAGGAACACGCTGTCGGTTCCGGTCGGTTCCTCGCGCAGCCATTCGACCTGGTGCTCCTCGACGGCCAGGTCGATGGCGCCGGTGCGCTCGAAGTCGCACTTCAGCCCGAGCTCGGTGACGGCCCGCTCGATCTCGTCGAGGTTCTTGAGGCCGAGTTCGGTGAGCCGGTGGATCTCCGTCGGCCAGCGGCGTCGGCCGTTCTCCTCGCCGTGGGTCAGGCTGGCCTCGCAGAAACCGCCGTTGCGGCCCGACGCAGCCCAGCCGATCGTGCGCGCTTCGAGCAGCACCACGCGAGCGCCCGGGTTCTCCTGCTGAGCGAGCACGGCGGTCCAGAGTCCGAGGTAGCCGCCGCCGACGATGGCGAGATCACAGTCGAGGTCGGCCGTGAGGGTCGGGTAGCCGGTCTGCGGAGACACGTCGTCCAGCCAGAACGGCGCGGAGCGGGTGTCGGCGAGGGCGCCCGCGATGACGGATGCGGCGGGCCTGGCCCGCTCGAAAATGGTCGTGCCCACGGATCGTCCTTTGTTCGGCGCGGCTCTGCTACTCGTTCATCATCTCAGGCGCGGTCCCCGTCGGCCATGTGCCCGCCCCGCTCTCATCTCACCGGCGCGTGCGACTCCAGAAACTGGAACACCTCGGTCTGGTCGACGCCGGGAAAGGTGCCCGTGGGCAGGGCCGCGAGCAGGCTGGTGGGCGTGCGCGCGGCCGGCCAGGACTGCCCGGACCAGCGCTCCGAGAGCTCCTCGGGCGCGCGGCGGCAGCACGACTCGTCGGGACAGGTGGACACGGCCCGGTTGTTGGTTTCGCGGCCACGGAACCACTTCACGTGCGTGAACGGCACGCCCACACTGACGGAGTAGTCGCCCTCTTTGGCCTTCTCGATGCGCGAGGTGCACCAGAAGGTACCGCTCGGGGTGTCGGTGTACTGGTACCAGGGGCTGAACCGGTCGGCGACGTGGAAGACGGTGCGCGCGGTCCAGTTGCGGCAGACCGTCGAGCCCTCGACCGCGCCGAGCGCGTCGCTCGGGAAGCGCACCGAATCGTTTTCGTACGCCTTGATCATGGTGCCGGACTCGTGCACCTTCATGAAGTGCACCGGGATGTCGAGCCGCGCGGTGGCGAGGTTCGTGAACCGGTGCGCCGCCGTCTCATAGGACACCGCGAAGGCGTCCCGCAGATCCTCCATCGAGATACGTCGAAGGTTCTTCGCCTCGGTGAGGAGTTTCACGGTGTCTTTTTCGGGCAGCAGGATGGCCGCGGTCAGATAGTTGGTCTCCACCCGCTGAGACAGAAATTCCGCATAGTTTCCGGGCTCCTCGTGTTCGCAGAGCAGGGTGGCGAACGCTTGCAGAATGGGGGAGCGGGAGTCGCGGGACGCCGACTGCTCGGTGGGCAGGTAGATGCGCCGGTTGCGCTTGTCCGTCACCGAGCGGGTCGAGTTCGGAAGGTCGCCCACGTAGTGCAGCGAGTAGCCGAGATGGGTCGCCATGTCGGCCACCACCTGGTGGGAAACCGGCCCGCCGGTGTGGCCGACCGCGGCGAGCAGGCGCTGCGCCTGTGCCTCGAGCTCGGGAAAGTAATTGTCCCGGGCCCGCATGGTGGCTCGCAGCTCCACGTTCGCTCGCCGGGCCTCCTCCGGGGTCGCCGCCCGCTCCCGGTGCAGGCGCAGGATCTCGTTGTGCAGGCTGAGCAGTGTCTGCAATGTTTCGTCGCTCGTTCCCCGGCCAACACGGATATGCGGCAGTCCGAGGGCGGTAAACACGGGGCCCCGCTGAGCGCGCTCGACGGCGATTTCCAGCGCCGCCCGCTCGGACGGGGCATCCGTTTTCAATAGGTCGTCGACCGTGGTGCCGAGCGCGGTCGCGATGGTGCGCAGCATCGACAGGCGCGGCTCGCGCTTGCCGTTCTCGATCATCGACACCTGAGAGGGTGCCCGGTCGATGGCGGCCGCAAGGGCGTCCAGAGTCATGCGCCGGTTCGTGCGCAGTTCACGGATGCGCCGCCCCAGGGTGAGCGCATCGAGCCCTGCCTCCTCGGGAGGAGCCGCGGACAGGGAGGAGCGGAAGGCGGGATCGACGGTGACCATGCCCCATGCTCACATACTCCGGGGATAACTTCTCGTAGCCAGAAGAAATGCTGTTCTTCTGTTATGCCGGCGACGGCGTGACCGGGTCTCCTAGTCCACAGTGGGAATCAGGCAAGCAATGGCGCTTTCCCCAGGCGGCGCCAGTCACGCAGCCCTCCCCGTTCAACTTCCGAAGGAGCTCAGCCCATGAACACCCCGCCCCTGGCGACATCCGACCAGGTCCAGGCCGCCAGTCTGACCACGAACACCGGCAGTTTTGCCACCATCGAACCGCACCTCGAGATCACCGGCGATCTCGGTCCGCGCTATGAGGAGATCCTCACGCCGGAGGCGCTGGTATTCCTGGCCGAGCTGCACGACCGGTTCGCCGGTACGCGGCAGGACTTGCTGGCGACTCGACTGCGCAAGCGCGTGGATGCCTCCAATGGGCGCGACCCGGGATTCCTCACCGAGACCGCGCACATCCGTCGTGACCTCACCTGGACGGCTGCCGGTGCGGGTCCCGGGCTGGTCGACCGCCGGGTGGAGATCACCGGGCCGACCGACCGCAAGATGGCCATCAACGCGCTGAACTCGGGCGCGAAGGTCTGGCTGGCCGACCAGGAAGACGCCACCAGCCCCACCTGGGCGAACGTCGTCGAGGGCCAGCTGACCCTGTTCGACCAGGTGCGCGGTCAGCTGAGCTTCACCAGCCCGGAGGGCAAGCAATACGCCGTCACCGGCGACGCCACCGGCGCCACGCCCACCATCGTGATGCGCCCGCGCGGCTGGCAGCTGGTGGAGAAGAACCTGACGTTCGTCGACCGCGCGAACCGCCGGACGAACGCGTCCGGCAGCCTCGTCGACTTCGGGCTGTACTTCTTCCACAACGCGCAGCACCTGATCGAGGGCGGCAGCGGGCCGTACTTCTACCTGCCGAAGCTCGAGAGCCATGTCGAGGCCCGTCTCTGGGACGATATCTTCAGTCACTCGGAGGACCGCCTCGGCATCGAGTACGGCACCATCCGGGCCACCGTGTTGATCGAGACGATCCAGGCCGCCTTCGAGATGGAGGAGATCCTCTACGAGCTGCGTGACCATTGCGCAGGCCTGAACGCCGGACGTTGGGACTACATCTTCAGCATCATCAAGACGTTCCGCACCCGCGGGAGCCGGTTCGTCTTCCCCGACCGCAAGCAGATCACGATGACCGTGCCCTTCATGCGTGCCTACACCGAGCTGCTGGTGTCGACCTGCCACCGGCGTGGTGCGTATGCCGTCGGCGGAATGAGCGCGTTCATCCCGAACCGGCGCGACCCGGAGGTGACCCGGCGTGCCCTCGAGGCGGTGGCCGCCGATAAGAAGCGCGAGGCCACCGACGGCTTCGACGGCACCTGGGTGGCGCACCCGGACCTCATCCCGACGGCCCAAGCCGAGTTCGACCGCGTGCTCGGCGACCAGCCGAACCAGCTGCACCGCACCCGCGCCGAGGTGAGCGTCACGGCCGCCCAGCTGCTCGACGTGGAGTCCGTCGGCGGGCAGATCACCGAGGCCGGCGTTCACGACAACCTCACGATCGGGTTGCGCTACATCGAGTCCTGGCTGCGCGGCGTCGGCGCGGCGGCCATCGACAATCTGATGGAGGACGCCGCGACCGCGGAAATCTCCCGCTCACAGATCTGGCAGTGGATCCACCTGGGCTCGATCACCGCCGAGGGCATCCGGATCGACGGAACCTGGGTCGAGGAACAGCTCGTCGACGTGTACGAGGCACTCGAGCGCACGCCCGGAGACCGGTTCGACGACGCGCTCGAGGTGTTCCGGGCATGCGCGCTCGAGCCCGAGTTCCCGACGTTCCTCACCGTGGGAGCGTACGCCCGTTACCTGTAGCTCCTGGCCGCGTAAGCGCGCACTCAGCCCGTTCAGCACTACTGAGGGGGCATCGTGCGCGCTCTCGCATGCAGTGGTGGGCTGGTGGGGGCGTCGATAAGCTGGATCGGTGATCGAGATTCGCACGGCGACGGCGACGGATGCCGCGGCGCTGGCGGAGCTGGCCGTCGCCACCTTCGCGCTCGCCTGCCCGCCACACACCTCGGCCGAGGCCATCGCCGCGTTCCTGCGTGACGTGCTCGCGGAGGGCAACTTCGACGCCTACCTGGCCGACCCGGACCGGCTGATTCTCGTGGCCGAAGTGGCCGGGGAGGCCGGGGAGGCCGGGGTCATGCTCGGCTACACGATGCTCGTATTCGCCGAGCCGGCCGATGACGATGCGCGGGCGGCGGCCACGATCCGACCCACGGCGGAACTGAGCAAGTGCTACCTGCGCGCCGAGACGCACGGCCGCGGGGTGGCGGCGGCCCTGATGAACGCGACCCTGGACGCCGCCCGGGCGCGGGGCGCGGCCGGCAGCTGGCTGGGCGTGAACCAGGAGAACGCGCGGGCCATTCGCTTCTACGAGAAGAACGGGTTCGTCACGGTCGGCGAGAAGCGCTTCCTGGTGGGCGAACGGTACGAGGACGACTTCGTGCTGGAGCGGGCGCTCTAACGGGTGCCCTCCGCCCCGGCCGCGCGGGCCGCGATCGACTGCTCCTTCATCCCCTTGATCTGTTCGTAGGCGGCGAGGGCCGCCCGTCTCGTCTCGCCGAGGTCGACGATCGGGGCCGGGTAGGCATCCGTGCCGTATTCCGGCACGTTCTGACGGATATACTCTGCGTTTGGATCGAACTTCTTCGCCTGCAGCTCCGGGTTGAAGACCCGAAAGAAGGGGGCGGCGTCGGCGCCGGACCCGGCCACCCACTGCCAGCCGAACGGGTTGCTCGCGGCGTCGGCGTCGACGAGGGTGTCCCAGAACCACTGCTCTCCGAGCCGCCAGTCGATCAGCAGGTTCTTGATCAGGAACGATGCCGTCACCATGCGCACTCGATTGTGCATGCTGCCGGTGCGCCAGAGTTCTCGCATGCCGGCGTCGACGAGCGAGATCCCGGTGCGGCCGCGCTGCCAGGCTTCGAGCACGCGCTGGTCAAGTTTCGGCCAGGGGAAAGCGTCGAATTCGGGCCGCAGGTTGACGGTGGCGAGGGTGGGGTTGGTGAACAGCACGTGGTAGCTGAACTCCCGCCAGCCGATCTCGGTAAGGAATCGGGTCGCACTGGCCTGGGCGGGCCCGGTGAGGCCGATCCGGGCCCGCTCGGTTGCATGCCAGATCTGGAATGGACTGATCTCGCCCCAGCGCAGGTGCGGCGACAGACGCGAGGTGACCGCCTGGGCCGGCTCGTCGCGCTCGTCGCCGTACCGGGTGAGGGACTCGCTCAGGAAGGTCTCGAGCAGGCGGTGAGCGGAGTCCTCGCCGGGCTGCCAGGCGCCCCGCAGCCCGGCCGCCCAGTCGGGCCGGGTCGGCAGGAGGCCCCAGCCGTCGAGCGCGTCGGAGGGGATCTCTCCGGGGAAGCCGGGGATCGACTCGGGTGCGGGGTAGGGTGCGCGCGGCGGCGGGCCGGCTGTGCACGCCCGCCAGAAGGGGGTGAACACCGAGTAGGTGCCCCCCTGACCGGTCTGGATCGTCCACGGCTCGAACAGGAGCGCGCCGGCAAAGCTGCGGGCCTCCGTTCCGGCCGCGGTGAGGCCCGACTTGATCCGGGTGTCGACCTCGCGCTCGGCGGCGCCGTAGCGACGATTCCAGAATACGGCGTCGGCGCCGACGGATGCCGCGAGCGCCATGATCATGTCCTCGGCCGGCCCCCGGCGCAGCGTCAACCGGCCGCCCAGGCGTTCCAGCGAGTCGGCCAGCGCTGTCACGCTCCCGTGAAGCCACCACCGGGCCGCGCCACCGAGCGGCCGGACCGCAGGGGACTCCTCGTCCAGCACGTACACGGCCACGATCGGCTTGCCGCGTTCGAGCGCGGCCTGCAGGGCCGGGTTGTCCGCGAGGCGCAGGTCGTCGCGGAACCAGACGAGGGACGGGCCGTCGCCGCTCACGAGCGAGGCCCGGCAGAGTCGGAGCCGGAGTCCGCAGAGGAGCCGGTCGGGTCATCCGTCACCCGCAGCACGATCTTGCCGCGTGTGTGTCCCTCCTCGATCAGGCGGTGCGCCGCCGCGCCTTCTGCCAGGGGGAACACCCGGTCCACGTGCACCCGCACGGCGCCGTCGTCGATGAGTTCGGTGATGACGTCGAGGGTGTGCCCGGAGGGCGCCACTTTGAATCCGGTGGCACGGATGCCCGCGGCCGCGGCCTCCTCCGCCATGGTCGGCCAGCTTCCGGTCGGCGCGTTCACCAGGATTCCGCCGGGGCGCAGCACGCCGAGCGACCGAGTGCCGGTGTTGTCGTGAACATTGCCGACCAGGTCGATCACCGCGTCCAGCCCGGAGAGCACCTCGTCGAACCGGGTCTGGGTGTGGTCGATGACGACGTCGGCGCCGAGCTCTCGCAGGAAATCAAGGTTGCGGGTCGACCCGGTCGCGGTCACGTGGGCGCCGAAGGCCTTGGCAAACTGCACGGCGAAATGGCCGACCCCGCCGCTGCCGGCGTGAATGAGCATCCGTTGCCCGGGAGCCGCCGCGGCCAGGTCCACGACCATGCCCCACGCGGTGAGCGCCGCCACCGGTACGGCAGCCGCCTCGACGTGGCTGAGTCGCACGGGCTTGCGGGTGACGTTCAGGCTGGAGACGGTCACCAGCTCGGCGTAGCTGCCGGGGGTGCGGGGCACGCGGGCGATGCCGAAGACCGCGTCGCCGGGCTGCAGCGGGAACGCCTCGTAGGGCGCGCTGACCACGACGCCGCTGAAATCGAGTCCGAGCACGGCCGGGTAGCCGCGGATGGCCTTCGTGACGCCGCCGCCGGCCCTGGTTTTGGTATCGATCGGGTTGACTCCGGCGGCGACGACCCGCACGAGGAGTTCATCGAAAATCGCGATCGGGGCGTCCACCTCGGCCAGGTGCAGCTCGTCGGCCGGGCCGGGGCGGTCGATCACGAGGGCGCGCATGGTCGGTGAGTGATTCGTGGCGTTTCCCATCTGCCCATTCTCTCGTGGGTTGCGCGCCGCCGGGGCACAACCGGGACAAACCGGCACATCCCGGTGTCCCTCGAATTGGGGGTGCAAGAGGCCGAATCTGGTGGCGGCGAGGTCTGGCTGGAAGGGGGGCCAGGCGCATAGTCTGTCCACATAAAGGGGGACCGACCCCGGTGTGTGGAAGAGTCCCTGGTTTCCCGCATCCGGTCTCTCTTGGGTTCGGTTCATCCCCCACCGAGCCAGTACTCAGCACTCCGCCCGGCTCATCTGAAAAAGTCGTACCGCACCCGAAGCGGCGCGAACTTGCTCGATCAGTAGTGGCGTGACGCCGAGGGGAAAGCCGCCTGCGACACCCGGCAAGCGGCTTTCCCGCGGGCATCCGCGCGCTGCGAAACCGGTGGACGACCGGTGGACGACCGGTCAGGCCTGCGCGGGCGGTGGACCCGAGGTGGTCTGCTGGTTGAGCAGGGCGATCAGGTTGTTGGCGTACCCCACCAGGATCGCGATCTGGTCTTCGTCACGGTCGATCCACCGGCACTCGGGCTCGGCATTCACGGGGACGAAGTCCTGGTGCTGTTCCCAGACGAGCAGGGTGCGTTCGGCGCCGAGCACGTACTGCTGCCACCACACCTGACGCAAGTACGAGCGCGGGATGCTGCGCCAGGCCTTGCTCGTCGTCTTGATCTCGGCCAGTTCAAGGCCGCCGGCACCCTGGCCTGAACCGGTGCCGACGCCGTCGGGGGTGGCCAGGTGCCGCCGGTGGTGGGCCGCGTGGAACAGGGCCGTGCTGGGCTCGATGCCGTAGCGGCCGAGCACCCAGGCCGCGATCTCGGGCTCCCGGGCGCGCCCGTGGTCCGTGAAGCTGTTGCCGTTGAAGCTGCTGCCGTTGAGCTTGTCGTAGACGGCGGTCTGAAGCGATTTCGGGGTGGCGAGCTTGGCGACATCCGTGGCCGTGATCCCCTGGGCGCGGGCCCGCAGCCAGGTCACCCGGTCGGTGGAATCGGCAACGATGCGCCGGAGGTGCGCCGCGGCGACCAGGGGCGCCACCGGCCGGGCATCGACGGGCGACGGATGCACCTCCTCATCGAACAGGGAGAGCAGCTGGTTCGTCACTGTTCCATTGTGCCTGTTCGCCGGGCCTGCCCACGCCGGGCGGCATCAGCCGTCGCGCTATGGCTGCGGGGCGACAGCGGACGGATGACGGTTTCGCGTCACAGCAGAGACCAAGACTGCGCATAGCCGATTCATAGCCAACATTCGGATACTGGTAATCATGAGCACTAGCGAGAACGAGCGAGTGGTCCGCGCACCGCGCCTGACCAGGGCGGACGGCAGCGCCATCCGGGTGCTCGTGGTCGACGACGAACCGACGCTGACCGATCTGCTCCAGATGGCGCTGCGCTATGAGGGCTGGGAGGTGCGCACGGCCGGCGAGGGGCGTCAGGCGCTCACGATCGCCCGCGAATTCCGGCCGGATGCGATCGTGCTCGACATCATGCTGCCCGACCTCGACGGCCTGCAGGTGTTGCAACGCCTGCGGTCGGACGGCCACGAGACGCCCGTGCTCTTCCTCACGGCCAAGGACTCCCTCGACGACCGGCTCAAGGGGCTGACGGCCGGCGGCGACGACTACGTCACCAAACCGTTCAGCCTTGAAGAGGTCGTCGCCCGGCTCCGCGGGCTCATCCGCCGGTCCACCCTCACCGTGGCCGACTCCCTGGATCCCCGCATTTCGGTCGGCGACCTCACCCTCGACGAGGACAGCTACGAGGTGTTCCGCGGGGGAGACGCGATCGAGCTGACCGCCACCGAATTCGAACTGTTGCGCTTCCTGATGCGCAACCCCCGGCGGGTGCTCAGCAAGGCCCAGATCCTCGACCGGGTGTGGAGCTATGACTTCGGCGGCAAGTCCTCCGTCGTCGAGATCTACATCTCCTATCTGCGCAAGAAGGTCGACGCCGGCCGCGTGCCGATGATCCACACGGTGCGCGGCGCCGGCTATATGTTGAAGACCGCGTCGTGACCCCGAATTCTCCCCGCGAGCCGGGTGCTCGCCGGCGACGCGCGCCGTGGACCCTGCGCCGGCGGCTGGTGCTCGCCGTCGTCGGCCTCCTCGCCCTGGTCAGTATCGGTATCGGGATGGTCAGCGTCGCCATTCTCCGTGCCTCCCTGATCGACGGCCTCGACCAGCAGCTGCAAAGCGCGTCGGACCGGTCAGGCGCCGTGATCGACGTGCGCCGGGATGCGGACGACGAGGGCGGCAACGGGGCATTCTTCACACCGACGGCGCAGATGATTCTGTCCGGTCCGGCCCAGCAGCCTGGAACGCTGGCCCTGGTCTACGACGGCTCGACTGTCACGGCCGGCTACACGGAGGAGGAGAGCGGCGAGATCGCCAAGCTGACCGGTGAGCAGGTGCAGTTGCTGGCCGAACAGATGCGGGAATCGACCGCGGTGACGGTGCATCTCGGCGAAGACGCCGGCAGCTACCGGGTCAGGGCCGACACGACCCGCAACGGCACCCTTTACCTGGTGGGCCTGCCGCTCTCCGGGGTGCAGAACACGGTCACCCAGCTGGGCATCATCATTGCGGTGGTCTCCCTGGTCGGCATCCTCATCGTCGCGATTCTGGCCACCTGGATCGTGCGGCTCGCCCTGCGCCCGTTGGTGCGCGTGACCGAGACGGCGGCGCGGGTGTCCGAGCTCCCCCTGGACCGTGGGGAGGTCTCGCTCGTCGACCGGGTACCGGCCGCCGACACCGACCCCCGCACCGAGGTCGGCCGGGTGGGATCGGCGCTGAACCGCATGCTCGACCACGTGGACGTGGCGCTCGAAACACGTCAGGCCAGTGAGCGCAAGGTGCGCCAGTTCGTCGCCGACGCCAGCCACGAGCTGCGCACGCCGCTGGCCTCGATCCGCGGCTACGCCGAACTCACCCGCCGCTCCGAGCAGGAACTGCCGCCGGACGCGCTGCATTCCCTGGGGCGGATCGAGTCGGAATCGGTGCGGATGACCGGCCTGGTCGAAGACCTGCTGCTCCTCGCCCGTCTCGACGAAGGCCGGGAGCTGGTCAGCGGCCCGGTCGACCTGACCAGCCTGATCGTGGACGTCGTCAGCGACGCCCACGCCGCCGGCCCGGGACGGGTGCTGGGCCTGGAGCTGCCCGACGAGCCGGTGGAAATCGTCGGTGATGCCGCGCGGCTGCACCAGGTGTTCGCCAACCTGCTCGCCAACGCGCGCATCCACACGCCCCCCGAGACCACGGTCGACGTGGCCCTCGCGCGCCAGAACGACCGCGTTACCCTGACAGTGACGGATGACGGCCCCGGCGTCCCTGAGAACCTCCGGGCCACACTGTTCGAGCGTTTCGCCCGCGGCGACAGCACGCGCTACCGGGGAACGGGCAGCACGGGCCTCGGCCTGGCCATCGCCCACGCGGTCGTGGCCGCGCACCAGGGCGAGATCGAGGTCGAGAGCCGCCCCGGTTTCACGTGTTTCCGCGTCTCCCTCCCCGTCGCGCTCGCCTGACCCCGTCCCGTGCCGGTGCGTGGTCTGCCCGGTTCGCCATGCGAATTCGACGGAGATTTTGCTCCAGAACAAGGTTTTGAACCCGAAACCGGCCATTTCGGGCAAAATCTCCGTCGAATTGGTTCAGGGTCGGGTTCAGGAGTCGCAGGCGGGCAGCGGGCAGCAGGCAGCGGGAGGCGGGTTCGGGGATGCAGTGAACGGATGCCGATTTGCACCGGCCTCCACCATCCCGTATCGTGGGCGAAAGCCAAAGACCGCCGGTTATTGCCGTGTAGAAATGCACTGGCAATCGAAGGTTCATTCACGTGAACGGCCCGCGCAGGATTCGAAGTCAGACTGCATTCACTGGAATGCGTTCCCAGCTCCGGCGCCTGCGCCGGAGCTTTTTTCATGTCTGCTCCCCGGGCTACCGGCACATGAAACCAAGAGGAGCGCCATGGCGAACAAGGAAGCAACGGTCGCCGAGCTTACGGAGAAATTCCAGAGCTCGACCGCCGTTCTGCTCACCGAGTACCGCGGTCTCACTGTTGCGCAGCTCAAGTCGCTGCGCGTTTCCATCAGTGCGGACGCCACGTACGCCGTGGTGAAGAACACGCTGACCAAGATTGCGGCGAACAACGCCGGCATCACGTCGTTTGACGACGAGCTTGTCGGTCCGTCCGCAATCGCATTCGTTCACGGAGACCCTGTCGCCGTTGCGAAGACCCTGCGTGCCTTCACCAAGGCAAACCCTCTCCTGGTAGTGAAGGGTGGTTACTTCGACGGTAACCCGCTCACCGCCGCAGAGGTAGGCAAGCTCGCCGACCTCGAGTCCCGCGAAGTGCTGCTGGCCAAGCTGGCCGGCGCATTCAAGGCCTCGCTGTTCGGAGCCGCATATCTGTTCAACGCACCGCTGTCGAAGGCTGTTCGCACCATCGACGCGCTGCGTGAGAAGCAGGAGTCCGCGAACTAGGCATCTGCCTGGCATCGCGGTGAGTAACTAAGAAACTATAGGGAGAAAAATCATGGCAAAGCTTTCCACCGAGGAATTGCTCGAACAGTTCAAGGGCCTCACCCTCATCGAACTCTCCGAGTTCGTCAAGGCGTTCGAGGAGACCTTCGAGGTCACCGCCGCTGCACCGGTCGCCGCTGCCGGCGCTGCCGGTCCCGCCGCCCCCGTTGAAGAGGTCGAAGAGCAGTCCGCTTTCGACGTCATCCTCGAGGCTGTCGGCGACAAGAAGATCCAGGTCATCAAGGTTGTGCGCGAGCTCACCAGCCTGGGCCTCGGCGAGGCCAAGGCCGTCGTCGATGGCGCGCCGAAGGCCGTCCTCGAAGGCGTTTCCAAGGAAGCCGCTGAAAAGGGCAAGGCTGCTCTCGAAGCTGCCGGCGCCACCGCCGTCCTCAAGTAGTCGGGGCCCCGCGAGGGGTTCTCTGCTTCTCGTAGAGGCGTGACGGCCCAAGCCGTCCACACAGAGAAGGCGTCGCATCCATCGGATGCGGCGCCTTCTGTCGTTATGCCCGTTCCGTCAGGCCCGACGCACGGTGTCAGCCCCCGTGGGTGAGACGTGGGCCGCTGGTGCTCGAGCGGATGACCAGGTTCGTGGGCAGCCGGGTCAGGTGATCCTCGTCGCCGTGCTGAGCGGGGTTCTCCAATTCCGTCAGGAGGGCCTGCACCGCGAGCCGGCCCTGTGTGCGCGGGTGCTGCTCGAGGGTGGTCAGACGGAACATATCGGCATACGGATGTCCGTCGATCCCGATCACGGACAGGTCGGCCGGCACCTGGATACCCAGTTCCCTGGCGGCGACGATCAAACCGATCGCGATCTCGTCGCTCGCGGCGAAGACCGCGGTGGGGCGGGTGCGCGGGTCGCCGAACACGGCGAGGCCCACCTCGTAGCCGCCCGGCATCGTGAACTCGCAGGCGTAGAACAGGCCCGAGCGTTCGGTGGGCAGGCCGGCGGCGCTCATGGCGGCGTAGAAACCGGTGAGCCGGTTGCTGTGCACCTGGAAGTCCATCTCGTCTTCTTTGCTGCCGCCGATGTGCACGATGTCCGTGTGCCCCAGGCTGAGCAGGTGCTCGGTGGCGAGCCGGGCCGCGGCAACGTCGTCGATGGCGATCGTGTCCACGCCGCGGATGGGTCCGCCGATTCCGACCAGCGGGCGGCCCAGACGGTGCAGCAGGGTGACCTCCTCATCGCTGAGCGCCACACCGACCGAGATCACTCCGTCGAAGCGTTTGCGCGCGAGGAAGTACTCGAAGACCCTCTCCCGTTCGGGTGAGGGTGCCGGCAGGTTGTAGAGGGTCATGTCGTACCCCTTGTCCAGCAGCGCCTGTTCCATGCTCTCCAGAACCTCGGAGAAAAACCAGCGGCTGATGAACGGGATGATCACGCCGATGCTCTTGGTTCGGCCGGTGACGAGGCTGGCCGCGTTGGGTGAAGCGACGTAACCGATCTCCCTGGCTGCAGCGATGACCTTGATCCGGGTCTGCTCCGACACATAGCCACGACCGCTCAGGGCACGGGAGGCTGTGGCCTTCGCGACGCCGGCGAGGCGTGCGACATCCGCAATTGCGCTCATTCCAGCCTCCGCCCTTGGACCCGTTTCCAACACTGTACAGCTCTGGCAGGCCCGCTGGAACCGGTTCCATTATATCCGCCGGAATGCGACACGTCCCGCGGGACGAACTTTCGAAGGTGTCGTGGCGGGAGTGCGATCTTTGCCATTCCGTGACAAATCTGGTCTTGCGATTCGGCCCGGCGTACCGTACCTTGTGGTGTGGAACCGGTTCCTTATCTGATCGTTTTCGGCACAGAAGCTGTTCCTGCAGCACCTGGGTGTTTGTCCGGGGATATCCCCGGCGCATCTTCATCAAACTCAACGAGGAGGAAAAATGCGGTCATTCCACCGCCGAATCACAGCACCCATTGCCATTGCGGCGATCGCCGGTCTGACCTTGGCCGGCTGTTCCGGTGGCCCCGGCAGCACGAACACCGACTCAGGAGCTGAAGGCGACGGCGTCGTCTCCGTCTACGGCACCATCGGTGACACCGAGGCCAAGCTCCTCGAGAAGTCCTGGGCTGCCTGGGAAGAAGAGAACAACATCGACATCCAGTACGAGGCGTCAAAGGAGTTCGAGGCTCAGATCGCCATCCGCGCCCAGGGTGGCAGTGCTCCCGACATCGCGATCTTCCCGCAGCCCGGACTGATGGCCGACCTTGCCAGCCGCGACTTCCTCAAGCCTGCCCCGAAAGCCGTCGAAGACAACGTCGACGAGTTCTGGTCCAAGGACTGGAAGGCCTACGGCACCGTCGGGGACACGTTCTACGGCGCGCCACTGATGGCCAGCGTCAAGGGCTTCATCTGGTACTCCCCGGCTAAGTTCACCGAGTGGGGTGTCGAAGTTCCCGAGACCTGGGACGAACTCCTCGCCGTGACGAAGACCATCCAGGAGAAGACCGGCAGCGCCCCGTGGTGCGCCGGATTCGGCTCGGGCGACGCCACCGGCTGGCCGGGCACGGACTGGGTCGAAGACCTCGTCCTGCGTCAGGCCGGAGCGGAGACCTACGACAAGTGGGTTGCCAACGAGATCCCGTTCACGGACCCCGCAATCAAGGCCGCCTTCGACTCCGTCGGAGAGATCCTGCTGAACCCTGCCAACGTCAACGCCACGTTCGGTGATGTCCGCTCGATCAACAGCACCCCGTTCGGTGACGTGGCCACGCCGCTCGCCGCAGGAACCTGCGCGCTGCACCACCAGGCATCCTTCTTCGACGGCTTCATCACGGATGCCGGCGGAGAGGTCGGTCCCGACGGTGACGTCTGGGCTTTCATCACCCCGGCCGAAGAGGCCGGCAGCCAGGCCGTGACCGGTGGTGGCGAGATCGTCGCCGCATTCGCGGATGACGCCGACACCCAGGCCGTTCAGACGTACCTCTCCAGCGACGACTGGGCGAACAGCCGGGTGAGCCTCGGTGGAGTCATCAGCGCCAACTCGGGTCTTGACCCGGCCAACGCGAAGAGCCCCATCCTGCAGGAAGCCATCAAGATCCTTCAGGACCCGGAGACCACCTTCCGCTTTGACGCCTCCGACCTGATGCCCGGCTCCGTGGGCGCCGGCACCTTCTGGAAGGGAATGGTCAACTGGATCAACGGAGCCCCGACCGACGAGGTTCTCACCAGCATCGAAGCCGGCTGGCCCTCCAGCTAGTTCAATTCGGAACCAGCTCATCTAACAGCACCACAACCGTGCGGGTCGTCCTCCTGAAAAGGGGCGACCCGCACTCCCCTGCTGGTGTACCGTGGCGGTAGTTTTCCGCCCCACCAGCAAACTGTGAGCCCGCAGTCGTACTCGAGAGGTTTCATATGTCGGCGTTCCTTGCCTGGCTGGCTGACTTGCCGCCCCTGGTCCAAGTCCCCATCATCATCCTCGCGTTCGTCGCCCTGGTGGCCGCGATCCTGTTCGTCGTCGAGATAGCCCCGCGCAAGGGCACCGGCTACACCGTCATCCGTCTCGCCGTCTGCGTCGCCGCCCCGCTGCTCATCCTGCTCGCCGCGGGATCGTACTGGTGGGCCATCGCCGCGGCCGCCGTTCTCGGCGGAGTCTTCTTCATCGTCGACTACCGCTCACGCTCCGGCGCCGGCTACCTCTTCCAGCTCTTCGGCTTCCTCGCTCCGGCCATCCTGCTCCTCATCGTCGGACTCATCATCCCGACCATCCAGACAACGGTGCAGGCGTTCATGAACTCCCGCGGAACCGAGTTCATCGGCCTCGACAACTTCGTCTGGGTGTTCACCCAGCCGGAGGCCATCCGCACGGTGCTCAACACGATCGTCTGGGTGCTCATCACTCCGCTCGTGTCTACGATCGCCGGCCTGGCCTATGCGGTCTTCATCGACAAGAGCCGCGGCGAGAAGTACTTCAAGATCATGGTCTTCATGCCCATGGCCATCTCTTTCGTCGGGGCGTCCATCATCTGGCGCTTCGTCTACACGGCCCGGCCGGCCGACCAGAACCAGATCGGCCTGCTCAACCAGGTTGTGGTGTGGTTCGGCGGCCAGCCCGTCGACTTCCTCGCCAACGCACCCTGGAACACGGTCTTCCTGATCGTCGTGCTGATCTGGGTGCAGACCGGATTCGCCATGGTCGTGCTCTCCGCCGCCATCAAGGGCGTGCCTGCCGAGCAGATGGAGGCCGCCGAACTCGACGGCACCAACGCCTGGCAGAAGTTCACCAACGTCACGGTGCCCGGCATCCGCGGCGCCCTCGTCGTCGTGTTGACGACGATCTCCATCGCCTCCCTCAAGGTCTTCGACATCGTCCGGACCATGACCGCAGGCGCCAACGACACCAGCGTCATCGCGAACGAGATGTACACGCAGTTCAAGAACTTCGAGCAGGGCCGGTCCGCCGCCTTCGCCGTGATCCTGTTCCTGCTCGTGCTCCCGATCGTCGTCTACAACGCCCGCCAGATTCAGAAGCAGAGGGAAATCCGATGAGCGCGATTCTTCCGGTTGAGCTCCCCGTCGACAAGAACACCAAGAGCCAAACTCGCCGAGGCGAGCGCCGTCAGGAGTTCGTGGCGGCCAAGCGCACCAAGAAGCGGTTGACCAGCCGAGGCGCCACGATCGCGGCGCTCGTGATCGCCGTGCTCTGGACCGTTCCGACCTTCGGGCTCTTCGTCTCCTCCTTCCGCCCGGCGCAGGAAGTACGCACCACCGGCTGGTGGACGCTCTTCTCGAACTGGGGTCTGACCATCGACAACTACAGCGATGTGCTCCAGGCCGGCAACAGTCAGCTGAATCTGGCCGGTGCGTTCATCAACTCGATCGCGATCACCCTGCCGGCCACACTGCTGCCGCTGATCATCGCCAGCCTCGCGGCCTACGCATTCGCCTGGATCGACTTCCGCGGCAAGAACGTGCTGTTCATCGCGGTTTTCGCGCTGCAGATCGTTCCGCTGCAGATGGCCCTCGTGCCGCTCTTGCAGTTCTTCTCGCGGGGTGAGGTCTTCGGCTTCCCGGTGGTCTCCTCGATCAGCGACGCCGGCGGCTACTCGCAGGTGTGGATCGCGCACACGATGTTCGCCCTGCCGCTCGCCATCTACCTGCTGCACAACTTCGTGTCGGAGATTCCCGCCGACGTCATCGAGGCGGCGCGGGTCGACGGCGCCGGTCACGGGCAGATCTTCTTCCGCATCGTGCTGCCGCTGACCATGCCGGCGATCGCATCCTTCGCCATCTTCCAGTTCCTCTGGGTCTGGAACGACCTGCTCGTGGCGCTGATCTTCGCCGACGGTGCGGTGGCGCCGATGACCAAGCTGCTGGCCGAGATCACCGGTACCCGCGGCCAGGACTGGCACCTGCTCACGGCCGGCGCGTTCATCTCGATCCTGGTTCCGCTGATCGTGTTCTTCTCCCTGCAGCGCTACTTCGTGCGCGGCCTGCTGGCCGGTTCGACGAAGGGCTAGCCGCATCAGCGACTGTGCCCGTTCCGCCGCTGGCGCCCACCCGGGCCGCCGGTGTTCGGAACGGGCACATTTGTGTGCCGCGCGGGAGTTTAGAGTGATTTCATGAGTGGAATGCACGGTGGCGGCGGCGGTCGACGGGGGCGGGTAAGCGGCGCAGATGTCGTGGCGCAGCGGGCCGAGAACGCCGAGGCCCCGCGCATCCCGAATTTGCTTCGCCGGATCATCGGCCTGTTCGCGCCGCACCGCGCGAAGCTCACGGTCACCGTGGTTCTCGTATTCATCAGCGCGGCGCTCTCCGTCGTGCCGCCCCTGCTCGTGCAGCGGGCCTTCGACGAGGGGCTCTTCCCGCCCGGCGGCAGCCCGGACGTGCAGCGTCTCGCCGTGCTCGTGGGGGTGATGATCGCCATCTATTTGGGGACGCAGTTGCTCGGCGTCTGGCAGGCCTGGCTCACCGCCACGGTCGGCAACTCGGTGATGGGTGCCCTGCGGGTGCGGCTGTTCACCCACTTGCAGGCGATGGAACTGAGCTTCTTCACGCGAACGAAGACGGGCGTCATCCAATCCAGGCTGCAGAACGATGTCGGCGGCGTCGCGAGCGTGCTCACCAACACCATCTCCAGTCTGCTCGGCAACGCCGTGACCGTGATCGCGGCGCTCGTCGCGATGCTCCTGCTGAGCTGGCAGCTGGCGATCGTCGCCATCATCCTGATGCCCGTACTCGTCTTTGCCCAGCGCCGGGTCGGCCAGGTGCGGGCCCGCATCGCGTCCAGGACGCAGGAGTCGCTCTCGGACATGACGGCGATCACGCAGGAGACGCTGAGCGTATCCGGCATCCTGCTCTCGAAAAGCTTCACCCGCCAGAAGACCGAGATCCATCGGTATGCCGACGAGAATGCCAACCAGGTCGAGTTGCAGATCAGCCAGCAGATGAGCGGCCAGTGGTTCTTCGCCACGGTGAGCATCTTCCTCTCCAGCATCCCGGCGATCGTCTACCTCGTGGCCGGTCTGCTGATGGGCAGTGGAACGACCGACATCACGGCGGGCACGATCGTGGCCTTCACGACCGTGCAGTCACGGCTGCTGTTCCCGCTGCTCGGCCTGATGCGCGTTGCCCTCGACCTGCAGACCTCAAGCGCCCTGTTCGCCCGCATCTTCCAGTACCTCGACCTCCGGCCCGCGATCCGCGACGCCCCCGACGCCGCCCCCGTGCCGGCCCGCGGCGAGGCCGTCGGCCGGGTCGCCTTCGACGGGGTCACCTTCGCCTACCCGGATGCCGGCGCGGAATCGCGCCCCACCCTGGACGACGTCTCCTTCACGATCGAGCCGGGCCAGTTCGCGGCCTTCGTCGGCCCGTCCGGGGCAGGCAAGACCACCGTGTCCTATCTCATCCCGCGCTTCTACGAGGCCTCGGCCGGGCGGGTACTCTTCTCCGGCGTCGAGGTGCAGGGCCTCCAGCAGCAGTCCCTCGTCTCCCACATCGGCATCGTCAGCCAGGAGACCTACCTCTTCCACGCGACCATCGCCGAGAACCTCCGCTACGCGAAACCGGAGGCGACGGATGCCGAGCTCGAGGCCGCGGCCCGGTCGGCGAGTATCCACGACACGATCGCATCCTTCCCCGCCGGCTACGACACCCTGGTGGGGGAGCGCGGCTACCGGCTCTCCGGCGGCGAGAAGCAGCGCATCGCCATCGCGCGGGTGCTGCTCAAGGACCCCGAGGTGCTGATCCTCGACGAGGCCACCAGCGCCCTGGACGCCATCTCCGAGCGCGTCGTTCAGGCGGCCCTGGACACCGCTTCCCGCGGGCGTACGACCATCGCCATCGCGCACCGGCTGTCGACCATCGTGTCCGCCGACGTCATCTTCGTCGTCGACGCCGGCCGGATCGTAGAGAGGGGCACCCACGCCGAACTGCTCAAAGACGATGGCGTCTACGCGCGGCTGTACTCGGAGCAGGTCACGTCGCCGACGCCCACGGCCCCCACTCCGCTCACGCCGATAGAGTTGACCCGGCTCGAATCCGTGACGAAGAACCCTCGATGAAGGACTCTCGATGAAAATTGCCGACACCGTTCTCGACCTCATCGGTGACACCCCCCTGGTCAGGCTGCACAAGGTGACGGCTGACGTCAGCGCCACCGTGCTGGTCAAGCTGGAGTACCTGAACCCGGGCGGCTCCGCGAAGGACCGCATCGCGGTGCGCATCATCGATGCCGCCGAACGGGACGGCTTCCTGCTTCCCGGCGGCACCATCGTCGAGCCGACCTCGGGCAACACGGGCGTCGGCCTCGCTCTCGTTGCCCAGCAACGCGGCTACAAGTGCGTGTTCGTGCTGCCGGACAAGGTGGGCGAGGACAAGCGCAACGTGCTCACGGCCTACGGCGCGGAGATTGTGGTGACCCCGACATCCGTCGCCCCCGACCACCCTGACTCCTATTACAGCGTGTCCGACCGGCTGGCCCGGGAGATCCCGGGGGCTTTCAAGCCCAACCAGTACTTCAACCCGAACGGCCCGCTCAGCCACTACGAGACGACCGGGCCCGAGATCTGGCGCGACACCGACGGCACGATCACCCACTTCGTCGCGGGCGTCGGCACCGGCGGCACCATCACCGGTACCGGACGGTACCTGCGCGAGGTCTCGGGAGAGAGCGTGCGCATCATCGGCGCCGATCCGGAGGGCTCGGTGTACTCCGGTGGCACCGGCCGGCCGTATCTGGTCGAGGGCGTGGGCGAGGACTTCTGGCCGGGCGCCTACGACCCGGAGGTCGTGCACGAGGTGATCGCCGTCTCCGACGCCGACTCCTTCGCGATGACCCGCCGGCTCGCCCTCGAAGAGGGCATTCTGGTCGGAGGTTCGAGCGGCATGGCCGTCGTCGCCGCCCTGCGCGCGGCGAGAACCCTCGGCGCCGACGACACCATCGTCGTGCTGCTGCCCGACGGCGGGCGCGGCTACCTGGGCAAGATCTTCAATGACGGCTGGATGCGCAGCTACGGTTTCAGCAACGCGCCCGCCGGGCACACGGTCGGCGACCTGCTCTCGTCCAAGACCGGCGCCCTGCCGCCGTTCGTCTACGTGCACCCCAGCGCCACGGTGCACGACGCCATCGGAGTCATGACCGAGGCCAGCGTCTCCCAGGTGCTGGTGCTCACCGAAAAGCCCCCGGTGGTGATGGGCGAGGTCGTCGGCGCGGTCGACGAACGCCGGCTGATGGAACTCGTCTTCTCCGGCGAAGCGAAACTGGCCGACCGCGTCGGCGAGTTCGTCGGCGACTCCCTCCCGCTAATCGGGGTGAACGAGCCCGTCGCGGCCGCGCGCGCCGCCTTCGCCGGCCACGATGCGCTCCTCGTCACCGACGGCGGCAAACCCCTCGGCGTCATCACCCGCCACGACCTGCTCACCTACCTGAGCGCCTGAACAGCATGACTAAGGACGAATCAATGGCTCGCACACGAAACTTCGACACCATCGCCATCCACGCGGGGCAGGAATTCGACCCGACGACCGGCGCCGTGATCCCGCCCATCTACCAGACGTCCACGTATGTGCAGGAGAGCATCGGCCACCTGCGCGGCGGCTACGAGTACAGCCGCGGCGGCAACCCGACCCGCACCGCGCTTGAGACCCTGCTGGCCGCGCTGGAGGGCGGAAAGCACGGCCTCTCCTTCGCCAGCGGGCTCGCCGCGGAGGACACCATCCTGCGCGCGCTGCTCGCACCGGGCGACCACATCGTGCTCGGCAACGACGTCTATGGCGGCACGCACCGGCTGATCAACCGGGTGCACGGTGCCTGGGGCATCCTCAACTCCACCGTGGAGATGAGCGACCTCGCCGCCGTCGAACAGGCCATCATCCCGGGCGAGACGAAGATCCTCTGGGTGGAGACGCCCAGCAATCCATTGATGAAGGTCTGCGACATCGCCGCTCTGGCCCGGATCGGCCACCGCTTCGGCGTGACCGTGATCGTGGACAACACGTTCGCCTCGCCCGCGCTACAGCAGCCGCTGGCCTTGGGGGCGGACGTCGTCGTGCATTCCACCACGAAGTACCTCGGTGGCCACTCCGACGTGCTCGGCGGCGCCCTGATCATCAACGACGACGAGCTCGCCGAGAAGGCCCAGTTCCTGCAGTTCGCCGCCGGCCCCGTCTCGGCCCCGATGGATGCCTGGCTCACCGTGCGCGGAATCAAGACCCTCTCGGTGCGGATGGACCGCCACTGCAGCAACGCCCAGGCGATCGCCGAGCACCTGCAGGGCCACCCGGCGATCGACCGGGTCTACTACCCCGGCCTGCCGACGCACCCGGGCCACGAGCTGGCGAAGAAGCAGATGAGCGGCTTCGGCGGCATGCTGTCGATCTCCTTCGTGGGCGGCGCGGCCGCGGCGCGTTCCTTCGCCGAGGCCACGCAGCTGTTCCAGCTGGCCGAATCGCTCGGTGGCGTGGAATCGCTGGTCAACTACCCCTCCGAGATGACCCACGCATCGGTTCGCGGCACTGAACTCGAAGTAGCGGACAACATCATCCGTCTGTCCGTGGGCATCGAAGGCGTCGCCGACCTCATCGACGACATCGACCGGGCGCTCGCGGCCGTCTAGGCGGATAAATCCGTACAGCCGCGGCGGCCCTGGCTGCCGTGGCTGATGCGGCATCGCCGCTCAGGGAGATTACCTCCGCTTCGAACGAATTCGACGGAGATTTTGGCTCTCCTGCTTCATCTGTGGGTGTTTCGGAGCGCCTTAACGGCCGCACGCCGCTTCCTGTCTAGGTTTCTGACTGTCTAGGAACAGAAACTCAA